>CAKUVB010000162.1 GCA_934693215.1 uncultured Candidatus Melainabacteria bacterium | reverse complement strand
AAACCTTCTAAGAACTGTGATTCTTTAATCTGTAAGGAATTAGTAAAAGAAATAAATGCTGCACAAACTTCAATTGATATGGCTTTGTATGGATATGAAAAAATACCCGCAATAGATAATGCTATAAATTCAGCTATAGATAGGGGTGTGACTATACGTTTAGTTTATGATGTTGATTCTAAAGGGAATAATATTTATTCTGATACGATGTATTTAGCTAAAAGAATACCGTTATCACGTTCTGATTTCGGTATAAATGGGTTGATGCACGATAAATTTTTTATTTTTGATAAATCTATAGTTCTTACAGGATCTGCAAATTTGAGTTCAACCGATATGTCAGGATTTAACTCCAATAGCATAATTGTAATAAAGTCAAAATCTGTAGCTGAATTATATGAAGAAGAATTTGAGCAGATGTTTCAAGGAAAATTTCATACTTTAAAACAAAATGTTCCAATTAAAAGGGATTTTATTCTAGGTGAATCTAAAATTTCAGTATATTTTTCTCCTAAAGATAATGCAGTTAAAAAAGCTATTTTACCTTTAATCAATTCTGCACAAAAATATATATACATGCCTGCTTTTTTAATTACTGAGCGAGATGTTGTAAATGCTTTAATATCTGCAAAACATAGAGGAGTTGACATAAAAGTTATAATAGATGCTGTTAGTGGACGTTCAACATCTTCAAAACATCATATATTAAGAGATAATGGTATTCTAGTAAAAACAGAAAACTATGCTGGTAAACTTCATTCGAAATCAATGATTATAGATGATAAATATACAATTATAGGTTCAATGAATTTTTCTTATTCAGGAAATTATAAAAATGATGAAAACTTAATTGTTATAAAAAATGATAAAGTAGCACTATTTTATCGAAAATTCTTTGAATATTTATGGCATCAGGTTTACAATTTTTGGCTTACGCATGATGTAGCACCAGAGAGCAAATATTCAATTGGTTCTCTTTCTGATGGTATAGACAATGATTATGATGGAAAAATAGACGAACAAAACTGATTTTTATGTGAACAATTTAAAGGTTGAAGAAATATTATCTTCTCTAATTTGTTTCAAGGATTCAATTTCAGTCTTGATAGCATTTCTTTCTGATTCTAATTGATTTAGTTGAGTGTTATATTTTGTTTCTTTTGAATTAATAGCTTCCATATCGGCTTCATATTTACTATCAGCTTTTGTTATCTCTTTGTCATTACTAATTTCTCTCAAGCCGACATTAGAAGATGCAGTAATACTATCAAGTTCATTTTTATTGTTATCAAACGTTGCAAGAACTACTTGAGCATTTTTTACCATATTATTTACCCATGAACCACTTTTGGCATTTTCTGTTGATATTTCTTTGCAACCACCTGCAGCTTGAATAGCATTGAACATTTGTTCATAGTATGGTCCAAGATTTGTATTTTCATACTTTGTATATGTTGTTTGATCTTTAGTATTGAGGTCATTTACAGCTTTTATGTATGAGTTATAGTTGTTTAAGCCTGTTTCAATTTCAGATTTAGTTTTACCAATACTAGTTAAGAATTTGTCAAATTCACTTTGTGCTTCTGCTTGAGATTTGTTAAATTCGGTATCTTTTATTTGAGTAGCCATTTTTAAAATTGCTTCAGCATAATTAGAATTTGTTAAACCTGTATAATTATCTAAAAATTGTTGAGTTTCATCAGAATAAATATTACCAGAAACTTTTGCATCAGTATCTTTTTCTAAAACAATACCCAAATAATATTTGTTATCTTCAATTGGTGAATTATTATTATAATAATTATCAATAATATTTTTAAAACTGCTTTTTTCCCAATGGTCTGTTCTTTCATATTTACCACCATTAAGTAGCATTTTAAATTTCATTAAATCATCAATTTTTTGTTTATCTTCATCTTCTTTTTCATCTTCGCTTGCTTTATTCCAATATATATAGGATTTATTATCTGTAGTTGTTGCTAAGATATTTGAAGTCTTATCAGTTTTATTAAAAATTTCTGAAACATTGAAAGCTTCAATGGAATCTATTAGTTTTTTATTATTACCGGTATAATAAGATGTTTTTTTAAGGTTATTCAATTGTTGAAGCATCATATTATATTTATATTCATCACTAGGGAAATATACACCTTTTAATGTTGGACTTTCTGAATTAGCTACTAAATCATATAGTTCATTTGCATTGTTATATTCACTACTTTTTGGAGGATTATTAACTTTATTAAGTAAAGTGTTATATTTTGTAAGATTTTCTTGTGTTGTTGGTAAAACGTTATATCCTCTATTTTCATAATCTGCTATAACATTTTGAGCATCAATGTATTCATCTTGATGTACATTTTTCTCGTATTTTACATGTAATTCATCAAGGAAATTAAACAAATCATTTCCTGATTTGTCATAAGCGTTAGTTATTGTTTGTGGCATATAAAGTTTACCATCGTTTATATCTTGTACATAATAAACATTACCAAGACTCTTGTCATCGGCATCATATCTCATTAGGTTGTTTAAACTACCATCAACCCAATGTACTTTTCCTTTAGAATCATACGTTTTAGTTTGCAAAGAAGTTGCATCTAGAGCATTTACATAGTTTTCATAAACTCTATCTGATTCATTTGCAAGTCGCAGCTTTTGAGCCTGCAAGTATTGAGCACGTCCTTCAACGGTGTGCTGTCTTGCAGTAAGGCTTAATAATCTAGCTTGTGATGCTGCTAATCCCATTTTCTAAGAATTCCTAATCAAAATATAGTACCGTACAATATGTATTACGGAATTTTTAGAGATTTCTTTAGAAATATGTGCTAGATGTTTACAAAGATTAACAATTAAATACTTAATTTTTTTAATATAAATTTAGTAAAAAATTGATTAATTGCACCGTACAATTTTACATCTCCAAGTCTAATTAATTTGTTATCTCCGGTGATAAAAGTTAAACTATTATCTTTTGTATCTATATCTACAAGTTGTCCAACTGAATCGAAATTAGTTGTATTTTCCATAATTGTTATTTTATATGGGTTTGGAACAAAAACATATTTATCAAAGAAGAAATATGTATAACTCCAAGGATTTATACAACGAATTTTTGCAGAGATATTTTTAGCCGTTTCTGTAAACGAGATTTCGTTATCAAAATCTGTAGAAAAATATGTTGCTTTACTTTCGTTTTGAGCGATTGGGAAAATCACATCTTCAGAAAGTTTTTCTAAAAGTTCACAAATAGCACCACGAGCAGTCAATACAGTTTTAGCTTTGAGTTCTTTTCCTGTATCTGAGTCAGAAATTTCTACTGTTCGTTGGTCTAGTATAGCTCCTGCATCAAATTTTTCTGTCATCAAATGAAATGTTACTCCTGATTTTTCTTCACCATGTAATATTGTTTGC
>CAKUVB010000161.1 GCA_934693215.1 uncultured Candidatus Melainabacteria bacterium | reverse complement strand
GATGTATCTGTGTCATAAAACCAATGTTGAACAAAATCGAACATTGCAATATTATCAATATCTTCTTTTGTTAAAGTTTTAGGTTTTAATGTACATTGAGGTTTTTTAGGTTCAATATCTAGTAATATGTTTTTCCAACATACATATTCATAAGGAAGAATATCCATATTGTATCGAGATAATTTTTCAGCCTCATCAATTAAAAATTTAAGAACTCGAATGTCAATTTCTACTCTGCCGGTATCACCAAAGAATCTGTCTAGGATTCTATTGAAATCAAATTCTGTAATTTCGTTAAACCCAAAACAATCAAGAACACCATATCTATCATTTATTACCATCGCAACAAACTGTAAAGTTTCGTCAGGACGTTTTCTAGAGAAAACAACGGCATTATTACCATGTCCATCAGGGTAACTAATATATGAACGATAAGGTTTTGAAGCTTTTAAAATTTCTTTGTAGAATTCGATAGTGTTGTCAACTCTTACCCCTGCAAGTTTTAATGTTGATAAACCTTTGTTGATAAGAGGGTATAAATCTTCTCCAACGAATTCTTTTGCATCTTCAAACGCATGAAATGCAAGTTGAGATTTTGAATCTGCTAATAATTTAGCAACTTCTTTAGCTAATTCTGATTTTGGATTGTATAAAAATATCGGAATCAAAATGTTAGCTAAAGCATCGTGGCTATAGTCATCATTCAATGATTTTACTAGAACTAATTGTTCTTCCTTTGGTAGTGCAACCATAAAATCCATAAAATCAATTTGAGCTTCAGGATTCATTATTGCAGTATTCAAAAGTTCTTTAGTTTCTTCATCTACAATTTGTTCAAATTCAGTAAAGTATCCATTCACTTCATCATATTGAATTTCGCTGCCAATATCTCTTAGTAGATTGAATGCAATCATTTTTGCATAATCATTTATTTTTGGAGTTCTAATAAATTCACGCAAATTAGTGTTTAACTGTTCTTTAGAGAACAATCTTGTCAACATATAACATATAACAAATGCTTTTTGTTCTTTTGCTCTAGAAAGTTCTTTTAGTAGAACGTCCATTACGGCTTGTTTATCTTCTTCAGCATCTAGTAGGGCAAACATATCATCAGAAACTGCCGTTGTTGTTTGCAACTTTGTAATTAATGTGAGAATTTCTGCTTTAATCTGTATTTTATTCATTTATCACCTGCATTTGCCCCAGAAAGCATCTAAAATAGATTGTGCTTCGGCTGAAGGCATTCTATCATTCAATATTAAATATTGTACTGCAATCATTGTACACTCAGAACAAATGTTGACTCCAGGCCCTTTGACCATTTTTACTACCTGAGTGTTTGGACGACCACAAAAACTGCAATATACAGGTTCGTTTACATCACTTCCATCTTCTCTTAATTCTGGTTCAGGTTTACGTTCCCTGTGGAGATGTTTATCCTTTTTTTCGCCTAGGCGTACAACTTTATCATCGCTCATCTGAAAGCTCCTTATTTTAGATTTATTGTACAACAATTAATGCATATTGTGAAGGGGTAGTTAATGCAATATTATATATTAGAGCAGTTTAAGATTTTTTAAAGTTTTCAATACGTTCGCTTAATCTAGACATTAAAACCTCATTAAAAAAAATTATCATCTATATAATAGCATAAATTGGTAATAAATTAATAAGATTGAGTTTTGTTAAAGAGCATTGTTGTTATATAGATTCTGGATTGACTTCTAGTATGAGTTGAAGTATATTCATAGGCATGAAAATTATAATATTTGGTGCGACAGAATTAGGTTGTCTTATCGCAACTGAGTTCTTTGAGGACCACGATGTCATAATTATTGACAAAGAAGAAAACATCACAAAAGATTTTAATAAACTAGATATCGGATTTGTTGCGGGAAATGCTTCTAATATAGAAACACTTAAACAAGCAGATATCAAAAATGCTGATATCTTTTTAGCCTGTACTGATTTAGATGAGGTTAATATTGTTGCTTGTTTGTCTGCAAAAAGGGTTTCGGGGATAAAAACAATTTGTTTTGTAAGTAAAGAAGAATATAAAGCTACGTTAGGTACAAAAGATTCAGAATATCCATGTGCTGATATTTTCATAGATTATGTGATTTGGCCAGATGAATTACTTACTCAAGAAATATTTAGAACGATTACAGTTGCTCAAGCTCTTGATGTTGAAAACTTTGCAGATGGCAAGGCTAGATTGTTAGAATATAAAATCAAAGAGAATTCAGTTCTCGTAAACCAAAAAATTAAAGAATGTGCATTTCCTTCAGATACGATTATTGTAGGTATAACGAGAAATAGTGAATTATCAATACCTACAGGTGATACTGTTTTTGAAAAAGATGACAAAGTTATTTTTATGGGATTATCTCATGCTCTAGACAAATTAGCCGGAACATTTTTTCACGAAAAAGGGTTTGTAAAATCTGTATCAATAATTGGTGGTGGAAGTATTGGTTTGATGCTTGCTAAAAATTTAGAAGAAATCAAAATAAAAACAAAGATTATAGAAAAAAATATACAAAGGTGTGAAAAAATCGCTCAAGAGTTATCAAATACTTTGGTAATAAACGGTGATGGTACAAACTTGTCACTTTTAAACGAAGAAGAAGTTAACGAATCTGATGTTGTGGTTAGTGTAACTAATAATGATGAAAAGAATTTACTATGCTCTTTGCTTGTTAAACAGTTAGGTGTAAAGAGGGTTGTATCAAGAGTTTCTCAAAACTTGAACATTCCTTTGTTTGAAAAAGTTGGTATAGACGTTGCCGTTTCACCTAACAATGCTGCGTTAAATGAAGTTAAAAATGACTTATATGAAACAAATATTGATATTTTAGCAACCGTTGAACAGGGACAAGGCGAAGTTTTAGAAATCATTGTTCCTGAAAGCTTTGAAGAAGTTAAAATAAAAGACTTGCACATGCCGGCAAGAGCGATTGTTGGAATTATTCAACGTAGAAACAAGGTTATTATTCCGAAAGGGGATACCTTGATAATGAAACAAGATAATCTAATCATATTTACAACAAATACTAATGCTCCTGTTATAAAGAATTTTTTTAAGGGGATAAAATGAGATTTAGATATCTTGCATACAGTTTCGGCTTAACAATGACATATTTTGGGCTTTTGGTTTGCATACCCATAGTTGTTTCTTTGATTTATAAAGAGTATCAATCCATGTTGCCTTTTTTGTTGACCTCAATCTTAGCGATTTCTACAGGTTATATTCTACAAAAATTAAGTATTATAAAAGGTGAAATAAAAAATCTTAATGACATTAAAAAGAGTGAAGGACTTTTTATTGTTACAATATCTTGGGTATTAGCCGGAATTATAGCAGGAATACCTTATACTTTTTACGGTTTGTCAATATATGATGCTTTGTTTGAATCAGTATCAGGGATTACAACAACAGGAGCTACAATTC
>CAKUVB010000160.1 GCA_934693215.1 uncultured Candidatus Melainabacteria bacterium | reverse complement strand
ACGTTTAGGCATAGATATTGGTGGTGAAACTCTTGTTTCAAGAGATGTTGAAGGTGTTGTTGAAATGATGCTTGATGCAACTCAAAATTATACTAATAAAATGACTAAAGAAAGATTAATTGGTTGGCATGCAGCACTGTTTCCCACAGGGTATAGTGGAATGTATAAAATCAAAGTTGGTCAATATAGAGATGATGAATTAGGACCAATGCAAGTTATTTCTGGCTCAATAGGGAAAGAAAAAGTTCATTATCAAGCCCCAAATGCAGATATTCTTGAAAAAGAAATGTCTGATTTGATAGATTATATTAATAAACAAGATGATATTGATTACTTAATAAAGGCTGGCATTGTTCATTTATGGTTTGTTGCACTACACCCATTTGATGATGGTAATGGTAGAATTGCTAGAGCTTTGACGGATATGTTGTTAACTAGAAGTGATGATACGCAATACAGATTTTACTCTATGTCCGCACAAATTCAGAAAAATAGAAATAGTTATTACGATATTTTAGAAAAAACTCAAAAAGGCTCAATGGATATTACAGATTGGCTTGTATGGTTTTTGGAAAATTTATTAATTGCAATTCAATCAAGCGAAGAAACAACAAATACAGTTTTGCATAAAGCTGAATTTTGGCAAAAATATTCAACAACCATTTTTAATGAACGCCAAGTAAAAGTTTTAAATAGATTTATGGATAACTTTGAAGGCAATCTTACAACTGCAAAATGGGCAAAAATGTGTAACTGTTCGCAAGATACTGCGACTTTGGATATAAAAGATTTGATTGATAAAAAGATTTTTGTAAAAGTCGGTAGTGGTCGCTCAACACATTATAAATTTAAAAAATAATATGTTTTTATTTAAACCATTTTATCCCGAAATGATTGCTCTGAATTGAAGCAATATCAACTATTTATAAGAATAATTTGCCCTTTGATTATATTTTCAAAATAACTTTTTTGTTTTGCAATCACACTCTGTAATTATATTTATTTCATCAAGTGTGAATTCGACCATGTTTTTATTCCTTTTTTACATAGTCAAGCAAATCCCAATTGGACAAATAAACCCCATTTAACAACAAAATTATTGATTCATATTAACATATTCATCAACACTATCAAGCAAACTAAGAGAGGTTGAAAATACATTAGAATGTAACAATACAGAGGTTGAAGAATAGATTTTTCTTCTTAAAAAGTCCATTTTGTAATGTTTAATCAATTCTTCTAACGTATAATTTGTTTCGAGTTCTTTGTTTATAACTTCCATAAAGTTAGGATATTTTGATGCAACTCGTTTAAGAATAGAATCAGAAATAGAATCATTGTTCAAGAAATATTTAATACATTCTTTTGCGTTTTCAACTTTGTCCATATCTTCAAAAATCATACAGAAAGTTTTATAGAATGGAATTGTGTATATACCAAATTCTTTGTCCATAATGATACCGACATCGTAGGTTTCTTTGTGTGAAGAAAATCCACCTAACGAGTTTTCTATAAAGTTGCTATAGTCGTTTTGAAGTTCTTTGATTTCAAAATATTTGAAGGTTTCAACAGGTTTGATGTATTCATCAATATTAAAATCTTCTTTTGCTTCATCTTCACTAAGTTGTCCAATGATATCATCTGCGTATTTATTAACAGTTATAAGTTCGTCAGTTTTATACATTTCTATAAACTTGTTATAAGTTTCTTGCACAGAATTTTTGATTTCGTTTTCTTTTTCCTCGTTATCTTCATAAACAAGCCAAGGTGCTTGAACAATTCTTACAACTGCGTATCTTGTTGCATCTTCTTCTTGTGATGAAGATAAAACATTATCTATTCCTATCAAATAATATTCGTTATCAAGCTTGAAAAGTCTTGCAACGACAAACTCGCCCATACCGATTCCTCTAAAGTTTGTCATTTTAGTAAGTGATATAACTTCGTAATCTTTTTCGTTAGTAAGGTTGTATAGTTTGAAACCGTTTTTAAGAATACGTTTTATTTTGAAAATAGAGTATTGTGCCGTTAAAAAACTTTTAGCAATTTCAGGTTTGTTAGAGTTTCCACGTTCGTTATAAAGTTCAATAATGTTTTTAGCAGGTTCACCCAAATAACGCTCGAAAACGTATGGAATAAAAAGTTTTTCCATTTGGGTAGAGGTCGCATTCAATGCCCCCATTGTAGAAAGATATTCGTGGAAATCAGTTTTGATTTCTTCATCTTCTTGTACAAATTTAAAAATGTCTTTTAAAACTTCGTTTATTCCGATAATTTTTTCTATTGCGTTCATTTATTTCTCCTATATGTAGATTTAACAATACAATAACTTAAACTTAATCTCAATACTCGTAATGGATTATTAATTTTTGAACTTTTTTCCAATTCTCCTATTGTTGAATTTTGGATTTTTAGATATAATCTGGTTATGGAAAAAAGTGCTAGAAAGATACGTACCCGTAATTTTCGAGAAATTGAATTACTTATTTGGTTATTAATTGTGTTAGCACTTTCTGTTTTTGGATTTCTTATGTATTCAGCGAAACAAAAATCGTATGAGTTACATAATATTTTTATGCCTGATGTTGATGGACTTATCGTAGGTTCTCCTGTCAATTTTATGGGTGTTCCTGTTGGATATGTTACTAAACTAAAAATAGTAAATGATGATGAAGTCTTTGTAAGATTTATAATAAAAGATAAATCTGTAAAATTGCCTAAGGGGACAATCGCTAATGTTGAGTTCTCAGGTCTTGGAGGGTCAAAATCTATAGAATTATATCCACCTGACCCTAAATATGTTCAACAATACGGGTTAGATGGTGATGATTATATTATCGTTGCAAAACCAAAACGATTACACGATTGTTGGAAACTTTTGTATCAAATGTTTACCAAATTAGGTTCTATAATATACAAGGTATCTTTCTTTGGTGATGAATTGAAATCTGCAGGGTTAGAAGAAGAAAGTTCGAATGCTCAAAAAGATGTAAATAATTTTCTTGAATTTTCTAATGGTTGGGTTGATAATATACAAAAGAATGTTCAAAATTATAAAGGTAAAATGGAAGAAATAAAAAAAGAAAGTAGGAGTGAAAAAGATGAATAACGATAAAATCAAATTGATAACGAATCCGGTTATTTGTCAGAGTCTTTGTACAATGAGGGACAAGGATAATGATTCGCAAGATGTTAGAATTGCAGCAAGAAAGATTACAAGAGCTCTTCTTTATGAAGCTTCAAAAAATCTTCCTCTTGTAGATAGAGAAGTTCACACACCACTAAAAACATGTATAGCAAAAGATATTGATCCTGATATTAAAATCATTATTTCTCCGATTTTAAGAGCAGGATTAATTTTTACAGATGAAGCAATTGATATTCTTCCTGATGCTTGCATTAGACATATTGGTATGTATAGAGATGAAAAAACTCTTAAACCGGTTTGGTACTACAACAA
>CAKUVB010000159.1 GCA_934693215.1 uncultured Candidatus Melainabacteria bacterium | reverse complement strand
ATTATTAGCTTATACAAAATCTCATGATAGAGGTCAAATATAATGCGAGAAAATTATTACAATAATTCAAAAGATTACATTAATCGCTGGGTTATCTCTTATGCAGATTTGGTAACTTTACTCCTTGCATTGTTTTTGGTTATGTACGCAGTAAACAATGTAGAAAACAAAAATAATATTCAAACTACAAAACAAAATACAACAATAGGTGAAATTAAACGTTATAAACCAGTAGAAATGCCTGAACTACAAAAAGAATTATTGAAGGAGTTTAAAAACGATAATAATGTTCTTCTTTTAAAGGATTCTAGAGGTTTGATTGTGAGATTAAAAGATGATATTCTTTTTGGTTCGGCTGAAACTGAGTTACAACCTGAGGCAACAGAATCTCTTAATAAGATAATAGATATTTTGTCAAAAACAGATAATCCTGTTATAATAGAAGGGCATACAGATTCATTACCGATAAAATCGGCAAAATATTCATCAAATTGGGAATTATCTACGGCAAGAGCAACGAGTGTAATAAATTACCTTGTTAAGTCCAAAAGAATAAATCCAAAAAGATTGTCAGCAGTAGGGTATGGAGAATATGCACCTGTAGCTGAGAATACATCAAACAGTGGTAGAATAAAGAATAGAAGAGTTGATATAATCATATTAGAAAATAATATTGGAGATTAAAATGGCTAACGATGATATGGATTTAAAACCACAAGTGGTAAGAAATAATAAAGGAAGTAATGAGTTTCTTAAAACAGTTACTATTAACATTATTTCAACAGTTTTGCTTTGTATAATTTTTACTTGTGCAAATTTTATTATTCAAACAAATTTGTTAAATTCAAAATTAGCGAGTATAAATGGTGTATCTGATGATGCCAGTGCAATGGACGATGAAGATACTGAACAAGTTAAGCATGGTGTTGTTGTAGATTTGGGTGATTTTGTTTTGAATTTAGCCGATGAAAATCAACGCAGATATTTAAAAACAAATATTGCTTTAGAAATTACACAAGCTGAATCTGAGGAGCCAACTACAGAGAGTGCAAAAAAAGAAGGCGAACATGGTGGAGAAGAAGCTGCACCAACTCAATCTGGTTTAGAAAAGAAACTTGCTGAATACAAACCGGCGATTAGAGATGCAGTTATTACAAACTTGTCAAGCAAAACTGCCGTTGAACTTTCAACTGCAGCTGGAAAAGAACTTGCAAAAGAACAAATTATGGCAGCAGTAAATGGTATATTAGCAGGACAAAACGAAGTATTAAGAGTAAGTTTTGGACAATTTATAATTCAATAGAATTGGTCATTAATAGTAATGGAAAACAATAATAAAAACACAGATTTAAGAACAGAAGATTCAATATTTTCAGAAGGTATTGATGTAAATGAGTTTAAAAAGGGATATAAACTCTATAATTTCAGACGTCCTGATAAATTCGCTAAAGATACATTAAGAGCCTTGCAAGATATTCATAGAGAGTTTTCAAAACAAATTTCTATGTTATTGACAGGTTATCTCAGAATGAAGGTTAATGTTGATGTCGTTTCTGTTGACCAACTTACTTATGATGAATTTGTGAACTCAATGCCTCCTAGTATGAGTGTTGGTATTTTTGAATTTAACCCTTTGCCAGGACAAATTCTTTTTGGAATTACTTACGAAGTTTTATCTTGTATTGTAGATAGAATGTTAGGTGGAAAAGGTGATGCAAATGCTCAGTATAAAGAGTTAACAGATGTTGAAACCTCATTAACTAAAAAAATAATTAATATCATTATCAAGACACTTAATGATTCTTGGACGAGCATTATGCCTATTGAATATGCAATTGTTGGACTTGAGAATGGGTTTCAGTCTGTACAAGTCGCAGCACCTGGAGAAATCGTTGCTTTATTAACTTTTGAAATTCAGGTAAATGAAAAAACATTTGGTTTAGCAAGTTTATGTTTCCCATATCCAGTTTTGGAAACTGTTATTCCTCATTTGACTTCACAACATATATTCCAAACGAAAGGTATTGTTGCAACCAGTGAAGAACGACAAAGAATGATTCATAAATTGAATCCTTCAATGATGGATATAAGAGCATCTTTTGGGTCTTGTGAAATTACATTAGAAGAATTTATGAAACTATCTGTTGGTGATATTCTTAAACTCGATAATACTATTGACCAAGATTTGATTGTAAAAATTAATGGCGTAAAAAAATTCTTTGCAAGACCAGGATTATTAAAAGACAATGTTTGTGTTAAAATAACAGATGTCTATGATGAAATGTATGATTTGATGAGAAATTATGAGTAGGGGGAAGTTTGATGTTTGATGATGAACAACAAAATGAGCAAAATAATCAAGACTTAAATAATTTTACAGAAGGTCTTGATGCTGATGTTATAAATAATGACTCAGAAACATCTTCATATTCTAATCCTTCTCCTGTACAAAATACAGAAGAAGAAACTCCTGTTACTGTTCAACCAGTAAAATTTGCATCTTTTGATGAAGAAGAAAATGTACATGGAAAAGAAAATAGAAACCTTGATTTGTTAATGAATGTCAATCTTCTTATGTCAGTAGAGCTAGGTAGAACAGAATTACCTTTCAAAAAAGTTCTAGAATTAACTAGAGGTTCTATTATCAGTTTAGATAAATTGGCAGGTGAACCTGTTGAATTGTTCGCAAATGGTAAACTTGTTGCGTTTGGAGAAGTTGTTGTAATTGAAGATAATTTCGGGTTAAGAATTACAAGTATTGCAGCTCCTGAAGAAAGACTTAAAACAGTTCATGATTCAACTAATAATTAATTTATTAATATTTTAAACTTTATAGGCTAGCAATATATTTGCTAGCCTATTTTAATGTTTTATGTTTACTAGGAGAGAATATAACAATTTATTATTTAACCAACTAAACGTGGTCTTTGATTATAATTAGCAGACATTGCATTAACTGCATAACAAGCAATAGAAAGACGTCTAGAAAGTTTCATTTGTGTCATTGTATTTGTTGAAACATAGTTCATAATACGCATAACGTCATCTGCAGAAATTGCTGATTCTGTAATTTCATGTTTATCAACTTGTTTGTCAGAATATTTTTTAACTAATAACTTATCAATATAATCTTTTGCCCCAATAGCCATATTACTTAATCCCCTTAATTTATCCCCTGTGTATATATAAAGATTTTTTGTTTTGTAGAATTGACTTTTTTTAGAAGCTTGTTTACATTTGTTTACAAATTTAAAATGTATAAATTATAAATCGTTGATATTATTGAGCTTTAGATATGTTGTGTAACGAAATGTAAAGAGATAAGTAAAAAAGCTAAAGTTTTCATCAACGTATGCCGTAAACAAAGATATACGGATGGGGGTCCGTAAAAGAAAAGAAAAATTAGGAAAAGGAGTAAATTATGGGTTTAGCAGCATCACAAGCAAGGTTGCTTTCTCTAACAGCGAGAATGCATGACATTGAGTACAAAGCTCA
>CAKUVB010000158.1 GCA_934693215.1 uncultured Candidatus Melainabacteria bacterium | reverse complement strand
GGTGGCCCCGGATTGATGATGATTTCAGTAAACTCTCCGACTCATACTTATGATTCCTTGTATATCGCCAACTATGCATCTATTTATATTAAGGACGAACTCGCTCGTATTAAAGGTGTTGGTAAAGTTTCGGTATTCGGATCTTCTGATTATTCAATGAGAATATGGCTTGATGCTGCGAAGATGGCGAATTTAGGTGTATCTGTTTCAGAGGTAAGCTCTGCAATTCAAACTCAAAACACACAGGTTCCTGCCGGTGACTTGGGTGTTGAACCTATGAAAAATAAGCAGATGATTAAGCTTACTATGCGTACAAAAGGTCGTTTGAAAGATGTTTCAGAATTTGAAAACATTATTATAAAAGCAAAACCAAACGGTGCGAATGTCAAAGTTAAAGATATAGCTAGAGTCGAAATGGGTGCTAATAACTATTCTTCAATATCTCGTGTTGAAGGAAAGAATAGTGCAATGATATCTATTACTCAATTACCAAATGCAAATTCAATAGATTTGGTTAATAGAGCTAAAGCCAAGATGCAAGAATTGAGTAAAAAATTCCCTAACGATATTACTTATAATATACAATATGACGATACAATGTTTGTTAGAGAGTCTATCAACGAAGTTATTAGTGCTATCGGACTTGCAATATTACTTGTAAGTATAGTTACTTATTTATTCTTAGGAACTGCTCGTTCTGCATTTATTCCGTTCTGTGCAATTCCCGTATCTTTAATCGGAGTATTTATATTTATGGGCTTATTTGGATTTTCAATAAACCTATTAATATTATTCGGATTAGTTCTCGCAGTTGGTCTGGTTGTTGATGACGCTATTGTTGTACTTGAAAATACACAAAGACATATTCAAGATGGAAAATCACCAAAAGATGCAACTGAAATCACGATGGAAGAAGTTTTCGGTGCCGTTGTTGCCACATCTCTAGTTTTAATGGCTGTATTTGTTCCTGTATCTTTTATGACGGGTATTACAGGACAAATGTTTAGGCAATTTGCACTATGCTTAGCTACGTCTATAGGTTTGTCTACAGTTGTAGCTTTAACTTTATCACCAGCATTATGTTCAATAATCCTAAAAGATGGTTCTGAAAAAGCTGACTTTGAATTTATACAAAAGTTTGATGATTGGTTTCTTTCAGTTAGGGACAAATATCTAAATACAGTTCGTTATTTTGTAGAAGCTCCTGAAAAGACTCTTAAAACTTTATTATTGGTATTTGTATTTATTTTATTTATGTTTTACTTAATACCAAAAGGTTTCTTACCTACAGAAGACAAAGGTGCATTATTCACACAATTACAACTTCCTGACGGAGCTTCTGTATCACGAAGTGATATTGTAGGGGCAGAAGTTGCGGAACGTATTGCAAAAATTCCAGGAGTAAAAAGTACATTAGAAGTTGCAGGTTTTTCTGGTGAAAACATGGTACTTATTGTATCTGAACTAGATGAATGGTCACACAGACGAAAAGCATCACTATCTATGGAGGCTATTCAACGTGAAATAAAAAAAGAATTTGCTAATTTCACAGAAGCTACTGTAGCAACCTTCCCACCTTCATCAATCTCAGGTATGAGTATGTTTGGTGGGTTTGAGTACAGACTTTTAGATAAAGGGGATAGAACTCCTGAACAGTTGTTTGATGTTAGTAAGAAATTCATGGCAGAAGCATCTCAAAGTCCTATGTTTTCAAGGTTATTTACAACTTACAGTGCATCATTACCTCAACTTAAAATTGTTATAGATGAAGAAAAAGCAATGTCACAAGGTGTAGATATATCTTCTATTTATAACACATTATCAGGATTCTTAGGTTCAACTTATGTAAACGACTTCAATAAATTTGGTAGAGTTTATCGTGTATATATTCAAGCTGATGCTCCATATCGTGTTAAACCTACAGATTTGAGCAAATTGTATGTTAAAAACAATTTAGGTAATATGGTTCCTCTAACTTCTGTTGCTCATACAGAAAATATTGTTGGACCATATACAATTACACGCTACAACCTATACCCATCAGTCATGATTAGTGGAACACCTGCAAACAACATAAGTTCAGGACAAGCGATGAAGGAAATGGAACGATTGTCTGATAAGCTTTTACCAAAAGATATGGGATATAGCTGGTCTGGAACATCTTTACAAGAAAAAGAATCTTCCGGACAAATCGGACCTATTTTGGCAATGGCTTTAACTTTTGTATATTTATTCCTAGTAGCTTTATATGAAAGTTGGACATTACCTATCGCTGTAATGCTAATATCTCCTGTAGCACTTGTTGGGGCATTGTTCTTCCAATATGTTTCAGGATACTCACTGGATATATATGCTCAAATCGGTTTGGTTATGTTAGTCGGTTTAGGTACAAAACAAGCTATCTTGATTGTAGAGTTTGCTAAAGATGCTATGGAAAAAGATGGAATGAATTATGTAGAAGCTGCTATGCAAGCTGCTAAACTAAGATTTAGGGCAGTTATGATGACAAACATTGCATTTATCTTAGGACTATTAACTTTAGTATTTGCACATGGTGCAGGTGCAGGAAGTCGTCATTCTATAGGTATGACAGTTTTTGGTGGTATGATTGCCGTATCATTTATTGGTAGTATCCTAGTTCCGGCATTCTTTGTTCTTATTAACAAAATGAAAGATTGGTATTATGCCGGAGGATTAAAAACTCTCAGCAAATCAGGACTAGAGCTTGTTAAAAAAGGCATACAAAAAATACAGGAGAAAAAACATGACTAAAAAACTCCTGACTATATTCTTACTTATAACCTTCATTATCTCGCCTGTTATGGCATCTGATTTGGGAAACACAATAAAAACTGATGAATATCCTGAATCTAATATGGTTCTACCTAATAAAGATGAACTCGTGATAGAAGGTGGAGTAGCTAAATATATTGATGTTAATTTAGAAGATTGTTTGAAATTTGCATTAGGGAACAATCCTAAAATTCAAGCTGCAATTCAAGATGTCTTTGCATCAGATTATAGAATAAAACAAGCTTGGTCTAGCTGGTTTCCTTCAATATCTTGGCAAACAGGTTATACTCGTATAAAACAACTTCAATTATCAGATGTATTCAACAGAAACCTTGTATTCAATTATTATGTATTAGGTACTATTTCTGTTTCAGAAATGCTATACGACTTCGGAGTTACACAAAACAGAGTTACAATATCTAAATTAGAAAACGAACAATTTAAAATAATACTTACTGAAACAGTTAATACCGTAATTAGAGATGTAAAAACAGCATATTATGGAGTTCTACTTGCAAATGAACAAGAACGAGTAGCAGAAGAAACTGTAGAACAATATCAAAACTTCTATGAACAAGCAAAAGCATTTTATCAAGCTGGAACTAACCCTAAAATAGATATGACGATAGCTGAGGTCAATTTAAGTTCTGCAAAACTTGCACTGATACAAGCACAAAACGCAGTAGATATTGCTATGGCTAAAT
>CAKUVB010000157.1 GCA_934693215.1 uncultured Candidatus Melainabacteria bacterium | reverse complement strand
ATATAAAGTATATACAAGATAAAAAATTGCCTTTTGTTGATAATAATGTTAAGAAATGTTTACAATATTGTGAGCTTAAGTTAGCAAATTTATTTTTTAGCGGGTTTAAAATAGGTATGGAGTGGAATTATGGATATTAATGTCAGAGGTTCTTTAGGTTTTACATCATTGAATAATCCAGTAAAGCCTTTTACCGTAAAGACTAAAAATGATATTATTACGTTTAAAGAAATTGATTACAATAAAAAAGTAAGTAATTCTTTTTTGCAAAATATGGCAAGTTTCTTTTTAGATAATTTTGCCAATCAATCTGCTCACCCGTTTTGGAAATTTTGTAGAAAAGATACCCCAACATTTAATAATAAAATTTATAATAGTTTTGTAAAAGATAATATGGTGCCGGAGTATAAAAAAATCATAAAAAATCCTGATACAACTGTTCTTTTGGGTAAAAATTCAAAAGATGAACTTTGTGCTGGTATTGTATCTACTCCATTAAATATTACAGACAAAATTAAAAACGATAAAACATTATATATTGATTCTTTAGCCGTAGATAAGGAATATCGAAATAATCATGTAGCTCAAAAATTGGTAGATAGTGTTATTGATAGCTCAAAAGGTAGATATGATGATACTTTTCTTGTTGCTTACAATGAATCTGTTCCTTTTTATAAAAAGCAAGGTTTTTCTGATATTAAAAATGAAGAATTTATAACTAATCTTGCAGAAGATCGGCTTGATTATCCTGAATATGCATCGTTTTTATCTAAAAAATTATAAAATTTAATGTCTTATTTTGATACAACAAAAGAAATCCATTGGTCTTGATGATTTGTTTTTAGGATTTTTAAATCGTTTTCTTTTATCGCTTCAAGAACTACCGGTTTCTTTTCATCTAAAATCCCTGACAAAACAAGTTTGCCATTAGGTTTGAGTAAATTTTTTAAATCCGGCATGATGATAGCAAGTATGTTATGTAGAATATTAGCACATACAAAATCAAATTTTTCAGATAACATATCTGCAGTTTTGTATTCAAAAACACACTCTGCATTGTTTTTTAGAGCATTTTCTTTTGCAACATCAATTACTTCAGGGTCATTGTCACAACCGTAAACATAATCAGCCCCCATCTTTTTACCAATAATAGCAAGTATTCCTGAACCTGTACCAATATCTGCAATACTTCCTTCTTTAAAGAATTCTTCCATCGCAGTTACACACAATTGAGTTGTTTGGTGAGTACCTGTTCCAAAAGCATGTCCAGGGTCTAGTGAGATAACTATTTCGTTTTCTTTTGGTTGATACTCCAACCAAGACGGTACAATTACAACATTGTCAGAAATGTGGGTTACGTCCCAATTTTCTTTCCATTTTTTTGACCAGTCCTCATTTGCTTTTTCTTCAAATGATATTTCCCAAGTTCCCAATTCCTCGTCTGTCATACCTTGTTGTTTTAAAAACTCTCTCTCTTCATTTAGGACAGACTTGATTTTGTTTATGTCTTTTTCGCTTTCGTCAGTTAAAAATACTTTTAAAGTGCCTTCTGTTGTTGATACCATTTCTAAATCTTTGTATTTTTCTTCTGCAAGAACAACACCCTCACAGTTAAATTGCTCAAAACAGATGCAAGAAACTGTATCTTCCATTTTAGGATTAATAGATATTTTTAGTTCTAAATAATTATCCATTAACTAACCTTCGATAAAAGCACCCATGTGTCTAAATTTGTCATATCTTTGATTTCTCAATTCTTCTTTAGACAAGCTTGACAATTCGTTTAATGAATCCAAAATTGCTTTTTTCATATTCTCACCCATTTCTTGATGATTAGTATGAGCACCACCAACAGGTTCTAGAATTTTTCCATCAACAATATTGAATTTAATTAAATCATCAGCAGTTATCTTCAAAGCATCTGCAGCATCTGCAAATTTGGTTGCATCTCTCCATAAAATAGACGCACAACCTTCAGGTGAAATAACTGTGTAGTATGAATGTTCAAGCATCAAGACTTTGTTTGCAACACCTAAACCCAAAGCTCCACCACTGCAACCTTCACCGGTAATAATAGCGATGATTGGAACACTAAGTTTTGCCATTTCTTTTAAGTTTACGGCAATAGCAATACCTTGTCCTGTTTCTTCTGCACTAATACCAGGATATGCACCTGGGGTGTCTATAAGAGTTACAATTGGCATATTGAACTTGTTTGCGTGATAGAAAAGTCTAAGAGCTTTTCTATATCCTTGAGGTTGTGGCATACCAAAATTGTACTCAAGGTTTTCTTTTGTAGTTTTACCTTTTTGAGTGCCGACAAGCATAACTCGTTTATCACCAATTTTTGCAAGACCACCGATAATGGCTCTATCGTCCATACCGGTTCTATCTCCATGCATTTCTTCAAAGTCTTCGCAAATTAAATTTACGTAATCAAGAAAATTTGGTCTTTCTTGATGTCTTGCAATTTGAAGTTTTTGAGAAGGTTTCAAATTGGTATATAATTCTTTTTTATAATCATTTGCTTGTTGTTCAAATGTTTCAATTTCTTTATCTAAGTCCATGCCTGACTCCGCACTTATCTTTTTTAATTCTTGTATTTTCTTTTCTATTTCTACTAATGGTTTTTCGAATTCCAATACTGACATATTATACTCCGTGCATTTCCAAAACTTTTGCTAATTTATCTTTCAATTCTGAGCGTTTAAATACCATATCAACTTGGCCGTATTTTAAAAGGTATTCTGCAGTTTGAAAATCTGCAGGAAGTTTTTGACGAATAGTTTGTTCAATAACCCTTCTACCTGCAAACCCTATTCTTGCACCTTGCTCAGCGATAATAATATCACCTAATGTACCAAAGCTTGCAGTAATACCGCCAAATGTAGGCTCTGTTAAAATATTTATGTATAAAAGCCCAGCCTCATCTAATCTTGATAAAGCACAAGATGTTTTTGCCATTTGCATAAGTGATAAAGCACTTTCTTGCATTCTAGCACCACCTGATGAGGTAATTGCAATAACCGGAAGTTTTTGATTAATAGCTTCTTCTATAATTCGAGTAACTTTTTCACCAACAACACTTCCCATTGAGCCACCCATAAAATCAAAATCCATAATGGCAGCTGCAACTTTGTGACCGTTAATTGTACCGATACCAGTTATAACTGCTTCATCAAGATTAGTTTTGTTATGAGCATTTTCCAATCTAGTTTTATAAGAAATTGTATCAACAAAATCCAATGGGTCAGTTGGTAAAATATTCTTGTTTATTTCTTGGAAAGAATCTTTATCAAATAATTGAGCGATTCTTGTTTTTGCGTTTATTCTGAAATGGTATTCGCAAAGCGGACATACCATCATATTATCTTCTAGTTCTTTTTTAGTAAGTTGAGCTTCACAGTGAACGCATTTAACCCAAAGTCCGGGTACTGATTCAGCTTCCATTTTAGCTTCTCTTGTTCTGCGTTCAATTTGAGCTTCTTTTCGTTTATCAAACCATTCTTGTATTGTCATATTTTCCTTTACAGCAAACCTGCT
>CAKUVB010000156.1 GCA_934693215.1 uncultured Candidatus Melainabacteria bacterium | reverse complement strand
ATCAAATGCTTTTCCTAATGCAGATTCAAGATTATTTGACTTACAAGAGAACTTTTTGGCTGATAAAATTATAAACCTTTTTGCTAATGCAAAAAAAATAATACTCACACCAATACAAATTTTCAAAGACTAGTATTGTTCTTTTTTATATAATCCAATGCCTCAATAATTTCGTTATAATCCTCCATAACTACAAGCTTGCTTCTATATTTAGCAGCATTTGGAACACCTGAGATATAGAAAGGATAAAATTTTCTCACAAATTTTAATCCGACTTTTTCACCTCTTAATTCAATCTCTCTATCAAGATGCTGTTTCATTGTTTCGATTTTTTCTTCCAATGTAGGTGGAGAAAGTTTTTCACCGGTGTTCAAATAATGCTCAACTCTATGAATAAGAGTAACATCACCTAATGCACCACGTCCAATCGCAACTCCATCTGCTCCCGATTCTTCAAGACATTGAATTGCCGTATCAATTGATACAACATCACCATTCGCAAACACTGGAATATCAACATTGTTTTTCAATTCTCGTATCTTTTTCCAATCAGCCTTCCCTGCGTACATTTGGTTACGAGTTCTTCCATGTATTGTTATAAACTCTGCTCCTGCATCTTGCATATATTGACCGTATGATACAAAATTCATATCTTGCTGAGTATATCCTAATCGAAATTTTACACTTACTGGAATATTTACACTCTCTTTTACGGCTTGAACTATATCATAAGCTAAAGATGGATTCTTCATCAAAGCACTTCCATCTTGCCCTTTTACAACTTTGTTCACAGGACAGCCCATATTTATATCTATTACATCTGCCATTTGCTCAAGATATTTGGCACATTCAGCCATCATCTCAGGTTTATGACCACTTAACTGATAAACAATAGGAGAATGATTTTTATCTCGTTTTGTCATATCTGTTTCTTTAACATTATGCAAAGCTTCTGAACTAATCATTTCTGTTGTAAGAATACAAGTTTTTGATTGTTCTCTGATTAAAGAACGCAAAACATAATCTGTAATTCCAGCCATTGGTGCAAGAGAAACTCTTGTCTGAGCAAGTATATCCTTAATTTCCATATTTAGCCAACTCTTGTATCCTTGCTTTTGTGTATTTCAAATATTCATCATCTGTTTTGTATTGTGAAACAAACTTTTTATAATAAGTTAGAGCATTTTTATATTGACCCAACGTATCTAAATCTACTGCGATAAGATAGTTTGCAATATATTGTTCAGGGTTATATTGAACAGCTTTTTTATAATCGTTTATCGCTAGATTACGTTGATTTTTTCCATCATAAATCATTGCTCTATAATAATACGCATCAGAATTTGTAGCATCATCAATTATAGCCTGATTAAATGATTTCAACGCATCATCAAATTTTGACGAATTAAACAAATCTGCACCTTTTTGAACCTGAATTTGACTTGTTACTTTCTTTATATCTGTCAAAGCCGCAATTGCATCTTTGTTATTTGGGTTTAGACTAACGGCTTTTTGAAGATATGATTTTGCATTATACCAATCCTCTTTGTTTGCATACAAAGCCCCAATACTATAAGCAATATCACTATTATTTGGTTCAATATTTAATGCTTTTTTATAATAAGCTATTGCATTATTAAAATCTTGCAACCCTTCATAAGATGCTGCAATTCCTAACAATGTATCCTTAGTTTGAGGATTTATTGCAGAATACAACTGAATTGCTTTGTTATAATCTTTTGCAGAATATGCTTCATAAGCATCTGATGCCGCATCAAGAACAGATGCATTATTCAAATCTGATAAAGTTTCTGCAATTGTTTTATTATTAGGAAATCTTTGTTTTGCTGTAGTTAAAATTTCTTTAGCAGAAGTGTAATCCTTCTTCTCTGCATAACATAATGCCAAATTTGTATAAACATCAGCTTTTGATTTGTTGAATTTCAAAACACCTCTATAAAACTTGATAGCATTATCAACATCATTTTTCTTGTGATACTCAATTGCATAATCATACATTGTATCAACCATTGTTTTATCAACCTGTGAATTACCTTCAATATATGACAACAATTCTTCTGGAGTCATAGAATTTCGTTTTATTGTAACGATAGATTGTCTAATTTCACTATTTGTAGGGTCTAATGATAAAACCTTTTCATAAGCATCTATAGCTTTAGCATTTTCTCCCATAGCCTCTAGACACTGAGCAGTGTATAAATTAGCATTCAAATTATCAGGATACTCTACAAGAATTGATTTATAAACCTCTAAAGCTTTTTCATAATTCTTTTGTGCTTGGAAAAGTGTTCCTATATTCAATCTTGTATTTATTCTTGAATTTATATCAGAAGTTGTTGCACTATATTCTTCAGCTTTTTTATAATAAACAAGTGCGTTTACATAATCACCTTGTTTTTGTTTTATAGCCCCAATATTAGCATTAAGCTCTGGGTCTTTTGGAAAAGAATCAAGTTTCTTTAAATAAATTCTTTCTAGTGCGTATAAGATTTCAGGGTCATTATCACTTTCAGAAAGTGCCGTATTATATTGTGCAACGGCTTCATCTTGACGGCCTAATTTATCCAACAAACGTGCATATCTTAACAACAACGGCCCATTATGAGGGTCAAGTTTAAGAGCCTCTTTATAATAATCTGCGGCTCTTTCGTTGTTACCTAAAATCTTTATCATATCCGCAATCTGAGCCATAGCAGTTTTTTTGAATTTAGGGTTTGATGTAACTTGTTCTAATTCATATATTGCAGCAGGAAACTTTCCTTCCGTTCTTAATTGGTCAGCCTTGTTATATCTCGATTCAGCAGAATAATCAAAGCCTAATTGTTTTAAACAATAATTAAGACTATTCGTTGCTGATACAGACGTTGCATAACCATTTTGAACATCACTACCTTTAGGATAATATTTTACATAAAATAACGCACTTCTAAAATCATCTGCAGCATCACTATAGTTACCAGCCTTGTTTGCATAATATGTACCCCTTGCAAGATAAGCATTTACCAACCCTATTCTTGCAGAAGTATCAAGATAATTTATTCTTAAAGCTTTTTTAAATTCATCAATAGAACTTGAATATTGAGAATTGTATAAATATTGTTGACCTAATTCATAATGTTCTCTAAAATCGGCATGGCAAGGATTTACTAGCAACAATGATAAAAGACAACCTAAAATAATAGACGATTTTTTCATAAGTCTATTTTATCAAAATCATAAATGATTTAAACCCCCATATTTACATTTTGATAAAAATTAAAGTAATATTTGAAATTTAAAAACATGTCATTCAGAGCCGTAGGCGATGAATCTCATGCAAGGCACAAATCAAGACTTGTTAGATATCTTTCGCTTTGCTCAATATGACGGAATGATGAAGATTGTGTTATGGATTGCTTCAAAATCATAGATTTTTCGCAATGACAAATTAAATTTGCAGATATTACAATTAGTCTACAGTCACTTAATGAAACAATGAAAAAACTCGTGTTGTCTGAGCGGTAGCGAGTTCACGAGTTTAGGGTTGAATTTAGTGACTGTTTTGGGTCGGCGTTGTTTTTCTTTCTTATCCAATGTTCTTTCTTTTTTCTTCGCAATAAAAAAGAAAGAATATTTGGTGCGG
>CAKUVB010000155.1 GCA_934693215.1 uncultured Candidatus Melainabacteria bacterium | reverse complement strand
ATATTAAACATCTCCCTAACTTTTAGTCGTTACCCATAGATTTTATCATAAAAAACATTTTGGGTAAAACAAAAATTACTTAATTATAAGAATCTAGGAGATAATTTCTTTTCAGGGAGTATTTATTTATGGAAACTTTTGATTACGGAATTATTGGTGGTGGACCTGCCGGTTATACAACTGCTCTTTATTTGGCAACTCAAGGTAAGTCTGTTGTTTTGTTTGAAAAAGATGAAGTGGGTGGTACATGTTTAAATAGAGGCTGTATCCCAACAAAAATTTTGTTACATGTTGCTGAACTATATCAAAATTTTAAAAATGCTGAAAAATTTGGTATATATGCTGAGAATATTACTTTTGATTATGAAAAAGTTGCAGAGCATAAAAATAAGATTGTAGAAAAACTCCGTAAATCGTTAGAACTTGCGATAAAAAAATCTGGAATAAATGTAGTAAAAGAAACTGCAAAAGTGGTTTCTGATAATTTGATAGAAGCAAGTGGTGAAGAATATTTTTGTAGCAAAATAGTTGTAGCAACGGGTTCAAAACCTAGAGAATTAAAAGGTCTTGAATTTGACCATGATTTTATTTTGTCATCAGATGATATTCTTAATTTAACAAAACTTCCTGAAAAAATGGTTATAGTAGGCTCTGGTGCTATAGGAATAGAATTTGCACGAATTCTATCAGCTTTTGGTGTTGAAATAACTCTTGTTGAATTAGCTTCCAGACTTGTTCCTCTTGCAGATTGGGAAGTTTCTAAACGTGTTGAACGTCAGTTTAAGATGAAAAAGATTAAATTCTATACAGAAACGAGTATCAAATCTATTGAAAATAAAGTAGTAATTTTATCAAATAATGAGAAAATAGAACCTGATTGTATCCTTGTTGCAACAGGTCGAGTTTGTGCAGATGATAACAAATACGAACAAAATAATGTTTCAATAATTGGTGATGCTTCGGCAGAAATTCAACTCGCTCATTATGCTGTATCACAAGCTAAAAAGCTTGTATTTGATATTTCGTTTGATAAAGATTTGATACCGTCAGTAATTTATGGTTCACCTGAAATTGCTTGGGTTGGTGAGGTTGAAAAACAAGATGCAGATACAGAGTTCAAAAAAGTTGTATTCCCGATATCAGCTCTTGGCAAGGCTCATGCAGATGATTCTATTGATGGGTTTATAAAAATCCTTGCAAAAGATAACAAAATAGTAGGTGCATCTATTATATCAAATGAGGCATCTGCTCTTATTCAACAAATTACTATTGCAATTCAAAATAATATTTCTATAGATAAATTGAAAGAGGTTTGTTTTGCACACCCAACGTATTCAGAAGGAATAATGGAAGGAATAATGCAATTATGAAAAGACTTCCAGATTATTTGAAAAGAAACATTATAGATAATGAAAAAACAAAAACAGTACGTAGAATTCTTAAGACAAAATGTTTAAATACAGTTTGTGACGGAGCAAGATGTCCTAATAAAAATGAATGTTATGAACATCATACTGCAACTTTTTTGATTATGGGGAATGTTTGTACAAGAAACTGTAAGTATTGTAATATCTCAACTGCAAAACCTGAACCATTAGATAAAAATGAGCCTAAACATATTGCAGAGGCTGTTCAAGAATTGGGTTTAAAATACGTTGTAATAACATCTGTTACAAGAGACGATTTGCCTGATGGTGGTGCTAATCATTTTGCAGAATGTATAAAAGAAATTAGAAATTTATCACCTGATATAAAAATCGAAATATTAACTCCGGATTTTCAAAGAAAAGACGGTGCGTTGGATATTATTATTGAGGCTCACCCTGATGTGTTTAATCATAATATTGAGACAACACGTTCTGTATTTAAGATAGCAAGACCTTTAGGGGATTATGATTTGTCTTTAAATGTTTTGAAATATATCAAACAAAATAGTGATATCAAAACAAAATCAGGGCTTATGGTTGGACTTGGAGAATCAATGGAAGATATCGAACAAACTTTGATAGATTTGAAAAATGTAGAGTGTGATATCCTGACAATTGGTCAATATATTCAACCTTCTAAACAACATCTTGAAGTAGTGAAATATTATACATTAGAAGAATTTGAAGAACTGAAACGACTTGCACAAAAAATCGGACTAAACAAATACCAAATAGGCCCGTTAGTCCGAAGTTCTTATAATGCAAAATTGTTGAATGATTAATTTTTATTTTCAGGAGGGTAATGTCGTTCTATGCCTTTACCAGTTTCTCCTGGATTATGCATTGCTGGTTTATCAGATGTTGTTGACATTTCGATTTTGCTATCAACCTCACCAGCTTTTCCTTGTTCACCTTTTTTTACAGCATTATTAGTGATAGTATATGTGTTTTTAGTGATGTCACCTGTTTTATCTTCTTCAGAATGGTATGTAATATCGCTAATTTGATATTGAGGTTTGTCGTTGTTCATTCCTGCAAATTTGTATAAATAAATATTTGGTTTTTCTGTTGAATATGTAGTATCTGTTATTTTAAAGCTTTCAGGATAGCCTTTGTCGTTGTTTTTGCCAATTTCTGTTACTTTACCTTCAATAGATTCAGTTCTAAGTTTTGTGTTTATCGCAGTACCTGCAGCTTTAGTTGTCGCAGGTGTGGAGTTGTCTACAGGAGCTGCTGCAGATGTGTTTTGTACTGTTTGATTGTTGTTATTGTTATTATTATTGTTAGTATTAGTTGCAGATGGGTTTGTTGTAGTTTGGTTTCCAAACAATGATGGTAATTGCCAATTACTGAAATAACTGTTCCAATATCCTGAAGAAACACCCAAATTTAGAGCTGTAGAAGGTTGTTCCGGTTTTGCTTTTTTGCCACCAAACAATCCCATAGCCCACATACCAAGAGCAGTTATGCCTAGACCAATACCGCCACTTATTAGGGTTGTTTTCCAAGAAGGTTCTTGATATACGCCACCCATAAAGATGTTTACAGTTTTATTAGATGGATAACCTTTGAATGCTTTATCATAGTCGCCATCGTCCATCCAACTTCCGTCAATACGGTACTCGTTGTACAACCCTTTAGTGTTGTTTTTCCAAGTACTGTATGTATCGAAGTTGGAACTATATCCGCCTCTATGTCCGTCGTATATTCCACCAGACATTTTCAATATCTCCATTTAGTATCGTCATATATATAAAGTATATATTGTTTAAATAATTGCTTATTTTTATTATAATTGTTAACAAATCGTTACATAGTAATTTTAAAAAAAACGTTCATGTTAAGATATTACTCTGATGTTGGTTTTAAGGGGTATATAGATGAGCGAGGTTAAGTTATCTAATAATATTCTTAAAAATTCAAGAATGTTATTAAGAAGAATGAATGATTGTACAAAGTATAGTGAAAATTCATCAGGTACAGGTTTTACCTCAAAAGCTTGTAACAAAATTCAAATCAACGGACTTGTAGGGTTACAGGATTCAACATTTTATTGTGCACCAGTCAAAAGCAAAGATTTATGCAAAGGTAATGCTGTACTGGAATATGGAAAACAAGGTTCAATTACCTTTGATAAACAAACAGGTGTAATAAAATCTCAAAAAGGAAATATTCCTTTTAAAACAGTGAACGAACATTTATTAATGGCAAGAAAGAAGTTTAAAAAGCAAGGAACAGTAAA
>CAKUVB010000154.1 GCA_934693215.1 uncultured Candidatus Melainabacteria bacterium | reverse complement strand
TCTATATTCCCTTCCGCAAGCTTATCTGTATCAATTCCATACTTCTTCGCAGCTGATTTATATGCACCGAGTTTACCACCTTCTTTATAAACATCAATCAGAAAATCAGTTAAAGAAGAATCGCCACGAGATAAAACTCCCTGATAATAGTCCCATTTAGGACTTGAAAATTTCGATTTTACACCTATTTTAGAAAACTCTTTAGTTAGATATTTCTGTTTCTTTTCTAGTGATTTAATACCTTCTTTTCCACACCATTGGAATGGAGTATGAGGTTTTGGAACAAATGTAGAAAATGAAAAAGTAATATCAAACCCCTTGTTCTGTTTTTTCAATTCTCTACCTAACCTTACAAATTCGTCAATATCCTCTTGTGTTTCTGTCGGAATTCCAAGCATTGAATATATCTTAACACCATTCAATCCATTCTCTCTCATAGTCTTAACCGCATCAAAAATTTGTTCTTCTGTTAAATTCTTATTAACGACCCTTCGCAACCTTTCTGATGCACCTTCTATGGCAATAGTAGAATGTTTTTGCCCAGCTGCAACCAATGTCTTAATAACATTTGGAGTAATTGCATCAGCTCTCAAAGATGAAACACTCATTTCAATATTTTCGCCATTTTGAATTCGAGTATAAATATATTCACAAATATCATTAAATCTTGGGTGAGAAGATATCAAAGCCCCTAATAAAGCTATTTTATTTGTATATTTAAGTCCCAGTTCTATTTTTTCAATTATCGTTTCGTATTCAACAAAACGTACCGGCAAATTCAAATACGATGCGACACAAAAACCACAACGATTATAGCACCCTCTAGAAACCTCTATAATAAAAGTATTTGAGAAAAAACTCTTATCTGTGATAATTGGGGTATAAATACAATTTGACAAGCCAGAAGTACATTTTTTTACAACTCCGCTAAGATTCGGAACATACACCCCATCTAATTTCGCTAACTCCTCTAATATCTCTTTCTTGGGTTTATGTTTATTTTGCTTACAAATTTTCAAAGCCTCAAGATTAAGAGTATCCCCATCGCCTATAACAATATAATCAAAAAACTCTCTATATGGTTCTGGATTATCTGTCATAACTGGTCCACCGGCAAAAACTATTGGCCCATTTTCTCTATCACTTGATTTGAGAGGAATACCGTATTTTTCGAGAATAGAAAACACATTTATAAAATCCATATCAAAAGATATAGAAAAACCTATTGCATCTATTTCTTTTGGATTTATACGAGTCTTATTCGTATCTGTAGAAATTCGTTCAGCATTAAATTCTTCATCTTCTTCCAATATTTTGGATAACCACATATACCCTAGTGAAGATAGCGAGAACGATTCACATTCAGGAAATGCCATAAAAACATTGTAATCTGCATTTTTATTATTTTTCGGCTCGTATAAATAAATTTCTGACATGTTATTTCTCGTTATTAATCGGTTTTATATAAAGTTCATCTAATATAACACACGCAGTTGCAGCAATCGCAGGTGCAAACACAACCCCGATAATACCTAAAAATTTTGCAGTCACAAATATTGAGAAGAATATTATTAACGGGTGAACGTCCATAAATTTTCCAAACACATACGGTCTAACAAAATTGTTTTCTACCCATTGTGCTAAAAAGAATGACGCAATCATCAAAGCTAAAGTAACAGGTGCTATTTGATAACACATTACAATACATATAATAAGAGCTATCGCAGGCCCGATAACCGGAATTATATCCAACACAGTTGCTATCAAACCTAATAACACTGCATAATCAACCTTTAACAAAAGTAAGCAGATTGTAAACACAATACCGACACTAAGCATCGTAACACCCTGTGCAACAATATATCCACCAATTTTTTTTGAAATTGTTTCAGCTATTCTATCAGCTTTTCTTTTCATTTGTTTTGGGAAAAGTGTTAAAAAAGCTCTACGTATTATTCTTTTATCAACAATAAAATAATACATTATGATACACATTGTTAAAATATAAATTAACGATGAGGCTATCCCGATTGTAACAGTAATAGATTGGTTTACAATACTTGTTGTAAAATCTGATACCGGTTGTATAAATGACGGAATATCAATCATATCTACAATTTTTTGTCCAAGTATAGTTTTATTTAAAATAAATGCTTTTAAATTTGCAATATGACCTGGAAGAACTTGAATAAACGAATTTATTTGCTCTGATGCAATAACTATTACCGGAATGAAGAACAATGAAAATATCAAAATCATACCTGTTATTACAATTGATGCCGCCATTGGACGTTTCATACGTTTTGTCAAAAGTTCAACCAACGGATTAAGCGAACAAGCCAAAACATAAGATGCAAAGAACATCATCGCTATTGCACTTATCATCGTTAAAAACTTCACAAACAAAATCGCAACTACAAAAAATATTATATTCTTAACAGTCAAATAATTTTTAAAAAACATTTGAATACCTCATTATATTTGTATCCAAAGTATCATAACAAAAATAACACTGTTCGTAAACCTACCAAAGTTGGTAAACATTTTATGCTTTTAAATCAACAACCAAATTAGCAAAATCTTCTGCAGTAGATGATTTATGTTTTATATTAGGAAAAACTCTTTCATAAAAAGGAGTTACAAAACGATTCGCAAACATACCTAATTCGTCAAATCCTTGTTTACCTAAATGGTCTGACAAAACTAACATCATTGAACGTCCAATATCCTTAATAGAACGATTTTTTTCATTAATAATATTCGGATCAGCCTGTAAAAATTTCAAATTTGCCCTTTTACCTTTTAGGTTAACATCTGCAGCACCCAAAACATCATTTGGATTCAAGCTTTCAAACCCATCTTTTTGTTTTGTTAGAGCATATAACTTTCTATCTGGTGAATAATATGGGGAACATATCATTTGAGCAAACTCTGCACCAACCCATTTTTCTTTAACATCTTGAATAGTTTTCAAATCATTCGCTGAATGCAAATCCAATTCAACCAAATGAGCTTCCATAGGTACAGGATTCGACATACCAGCAACTTTACGCAAAACATTTGTTTTTACTATATGTTTTGCTCCGAAATTTGGGGATTGAAAATTTGAATTAATACTGTTCATACTTTATACAAAACTGATGAAATTAATAATTGATAACAAACAATGTATGATTTTACATTACTTAATAATTAATACAAAAAACTTTTTAACTATTAAGTTTCATTTCAAATTTTGTTAAATAAAATCTTTACATTAACCATGCCTAACAAAATATGATATATGATAAAAATATTAGTTAATGGAGGGATATTGTGGTAGTAGAAGAAAACAAATTAGTATTATCTGAAAACGCAATAAAAGTATTAGAAAAGCGTTATTTAAAAAGAGATAAAGATGGAAACTGTATAGAAACTCCAGCTGACATGTTTAGGCGTGTAGCAGATACTTTAGCATCTGCAGATTCTAAATTTGGTAAATCTGAAACTGAAGTTAAACAACTTGCAGATGAATTTTATACAGCTATTACAAACAGATATTTCATGCCTAATTCACCAACTTTGATGAATGCTGGACGAGAATTAGGTCAATTAGCTGCTTGTTTTGTACTTCCTGTAGATGATTCTTTGGAAGATATTTTTGAAACAGTTAAAAACACTGCATTAATACATAAATCAGGCGGGGGTACGGG
>CAKUVB010000153.1 GCA_934693215.1 uncultured Candidatus Melainabacteria bacterium | reverse complement strand
ATTATTAAAAATGAATTTGCCATATTTTCATATAGGTTTTCATCACATATCGCATCATATATATAATCCTCATTTACCATTATATGATAAACATGTAAATTTAGTACAGTTTGTAAAAATATTTAAATATTGCTTTATAAATACATATGTTTAGTTTATCGTAAATAGGTAATAGATTAGTGGAGAGAGTTGTATGTATAATGTCGCAATTATTGGTGCCGGCCCTGCTGGGATTTTTTCTGCGTTAGAAATCGTAAAACTAAAACCTGATTGGAAAGTTGTTCTGATTGAAAAAGGTGAACGTATAGAAGATAGAAAATGTCTTTTAAGAGAAGGTTATGCTAAATGTCCTTCTTGTAAAAAATGCGGACTTTTATGTGGTTGGGGTGGTGCAGGTGCGTTTTCTGATGGTAAACTTACTCTTACTCCAGATGTCGGTGGTAATCTTGTTGATTATATGTCTAGAAAAGATGTAGAAGATTTAATTGATTATGCTGATAATTTATATCTAAAATTTGGTGCAACAAAAGAAGTTTTTGGAACTGATCCTAAAATATTCCATGAAATAGAAAGAAAAGCAGCATTAGCTGAATTAAAGCTTGTTCATTCTCCGGTTCGTCATTTGGGTACAGAACGAAGTCTTGATGTTCTAAAAAATATGCAAGATTATTTGTCTGAAAATATTACGATATTAAATAATGTTTCTGCAAAAAGTTTGGTTGTTGAGTGCGAACAAGTTAAAGGAATAATTCTTGATAATGGTGATGTAGTAAAGGCTGAATATACAATTATCGCTCCTGGTCGTGAAGGTGCAGATTGGCTAACTCATGAGTTTGCGAAAAATAAAATAGGTATGGTTAATAATGCCGTTGATGTTGGTGTTCGTGTAGAACTTCCGGCACCTGTGTTTGAGCCTTTAACAGACAAGTTATATGAGTCAAAATTAGTTTATTATTCTCCAAAATTCGGTGATGCTGTAAGAACCTTCTGTATGAATCCAAATGGTGAAGTTGTTCAAGAAAATTATAACGGTATTGCAACGGTAAACGGACATAGTTATGCGAATATAAAAACAAAAAATACAAACTTTGCACTTTTGGTTAGTGAACAATTTACAGAACCGTTTAAAGAACCAATAGCATATGGACAACATATTGCATCTTTAGCAAATATGTTAGCTGGCGGGATTTTAGTTCAGCGATTTGGCGATTTATTAGAAGGGCGTCGCTCAACTCCGGAAAGACTAAAGTCCAGTATAATTGAGCCAACTCTAAAATGCGCGACTCCAGGTGATTTGAGCCTTGTTTTGCCGTATAGACAGCTAACAAGTATTATTGAAATGCTATTTGCCCTAGATAAAATTGCACCGGGGACTGCATCAAGATATACGTTGTTATATGGTATAGAAGTAAAATTCTATTCTGCACGTGTTAAATTGACAAACGAACTTGAAACAGAAGGTGTTAAGAACTTGTTTACAATAGGCGATGGCGCAGGTGTTACAAGAGGATTGATACAAGCTTCGGCTTCTGGTGTACACGTAGCAAGAGTTATTTGCTCTAGATAGTATTGCATGGTATAATTCGGGTATGGATAATAAGTTTACAATAAAGGGAATGACCGCTCAGAGAAAACTAATTTTACAGGGCTTTGTTTTAAGCACGATTTTAATTGTGTTTATTGCAGGTCTGGCAGTGCTTAATATCCAAAAGAATTTAGATGCCGGTTATAATAGCTTTGGACAGATGTTATCAAAGACTCTTGCTATTGAAAGTGTTGAGTTAATCAAAGATATTCCGGAATCTGCTAAGGTTGACACGTTAAGAAGTCATTCTGATTCTATAATAAGAAGTAATAGAGATATTGCTTTTATTGAGTTTAGAGATGCAAATTCTAAGGTGTTGTATTCTAGTAAAGATTATTATTATTCTCAATCTCAAAGTGCTAAGATTTCAGTCAGTTCACCAATGATAATAAAAGATGCAACAGGTTCAAGAGTTGTGGGTTCTGTTATGGTAGGGTTATCGGGTTCTATTATCGAAAACATCACAACAACTACAAGAGCATCTTTAGTTATAGCCTTTATTGTTGCATGGTTAGTTGTTATTGCGATTGTTTTTATGGATACGATATTGATAACACGAGAATTAAAACAATTACATGAAGGTGTGCAAAAAATATCATCAGGTGAGTTTGGTTATAATATCGAATGTAAGGATTCAAGTAAAGAAATCCAAGAACTTTGTGATGCTTTTAATAGAATGTCAAATCGTTTGAGTAAATACAATGAACAGACAATGGAAAGCATTACTCTTGAAAGAAATAAACTTGAAGCTGTTTTGATGAGTATTGCTAACGGTGTTGTAGTTTGTGATAATTATGATACAGTTGTGTTGATAAATGAACAAGGTAAGAAATTATTAGAAGTAGAAGACGAAGATATTATTAATACAAAAATTAATCAGTATTGTGATACAAATGGTGAATTGTGTTTTAAAGAAAAGATTGAGCAGTTTAAAGACACACCTCTTGATGATATGGAAGGTGCACCTTTAGCTTTTAATATAGAAGTTGCAAAAAATGTTATAAAATCTGTAATATCACCAATGTTTTCTCGTAATGGGGATTATGTAGGGTATATAATTGTTCTTATTGATGTCACAAAAGAAGTTGAAATGGAACAGTTGCGTTCACAGTTTATCTCAAATGTTTCTCACGAATTGAGAACTCCTGTTACAGTTTTGAGAAGTTATATTGATACTCTTTATAACTATGGAAATGATTTTGATTTTAACACTCAAAAAGAATTTATAGGAGTTATGAATCAAGAAATTATTAGATTAAACACTATGGTTAATGATATTCTTGATTTTTCTAGATATGAGTCTCAAAATTTAAAACCTGAAATGAAACCGGAAAATATTGTGGATATTATAAACGATTGTGTTGACCAAGTTAAGATTTTGGCAGAAGAACATAATCTTGTATTTTCAATAATGATTGAACCTGATTTACCACAGGTTATGATGAATAAAGAAACAATAACAAGAGCATTAACAAATATTATTTCAAATGCGATAAAATATTCTCCAGATGGAAAAAGAATTAAAATAAGAGCAGAACGCTCTAGAATTGGGGATTATTTAGAAGTTAGTGTAGAAGATCAAGGTCCTGGTATCGCAGAAGAATATCAGAAAAAAGTTTTTGATAGATTCTTTAGGGTAGAAAATGATACTCATACAGTAAAAGGCACAGGGTTAGGTTTGCATCTTGTAAAAATTGCGATAGAAAAACAACATAATGGTCAGGTATTTGTACAATCAAAACTTGGGGAAGGTTCTACTTTTGGTTTTAGAATTCCATTCAATCAAGTAGAAGAAGAGGAAGAATATATTCCAAAAAATATTGCCGATATGCCTTCTAATGATGAAATGCCTGAGAATAATGATAATAATGGTTGGGAATTTACATTAGAGAAACATTAGTATGATGAATTATGAACAAGCGATTGCCTTGCTTACATCAAAAGGCAGATTTTTTATTGATTTGGGATTAGAAAGAATTAAACAAGTCCTTGAGGAATTAGGAAATCCTCAAGAAAGTCTTAAATGTATTCAGGTCGCAGGTACAAATGGAAAAGGTTCTGTATGTGCAATTTTATCATCTGTTTTGACTGTTGCAGGGTATAAGACAGGATTATTTACA
>CAKUVB010000152.1 GCA_934693215.1 uncultured Candidatus Melainabacteria bacterium | reverse complement strand
CATTGATATAGCTTATTTCTTTAAGTTTCAAAGCACCTTCCAATGCTGTTGCATAATTGATTCCACGAGCTACAAATACGAAGTTTTTGAAATTAGCATACTTCTTCGCAATAGCTTGAATATCTTTTTTATGGTCAAGAATCTCTTCAGCTTTTTCAGGTAATCTCATCAAACCATATTTCAATTCTGCAAGTTGCTCTTTACTGATAGAACCTTTTATCTCAGCGATATGAAGTGCTAGAAGATAGAAAGAAACTAACTGTGCCATATATGATTTTGTAGCAGCAACAGAAACTTCAATACCTGCATTTACAGGGATTAAACTATCTGCCTCTCTTGCCATTGTTGAATCTGGTCTATTTGTAATAATCAAAATATGAGAACCTAATTTTTTAGATTGTTTAAGAGCAGTTATTGTGTCTGCTGTTTCACCTGATTGAGAAACACCTATAACAAGTGTTTTATCATTTGTGATTGTTCTTCTATAAATAAATTCACTTGATGGTTCTACATCTACGCAAATTCCACAAAAATCTTCTAAAATATATTTACCTATCATTGCAGCATGTAGTGATGTACCACAAGCAACGATTTGAATTCTATCAAGGTTTTTAATTGTATCTAAATCAAGTTTTACTTCATCAAGTTTGATAGGTTCGTCCTCTCCAACGATTTTGCCGGAAAGTAAGTTTCTAATAATGCTTGGTTGCTCGTGGATTTCTTTAAGCATAAAGTGTTTGTAACCCATTTTGCTTAATGCAACTGATTCCCAAGGTAATCTTTCAACTTGAATAGGAAGTTTTGCACCAAATCTATTTATCAATTCTATTGAATCAGAAGTTAATGTTACAATTTGGTCCTCATCAAGATATAAAGCATCTTTTGTATAATCAATGATTGCAGGAACATCTGATGCTACATAGTATTCATTCTTTCCAACCCCAACTAATAATGGAGCATTTCTTTTTGTTGCAACAATAGTATTTGGTTCGTTTTCATGCATTACACATATAGCATAAGCACCTTGAACAAGTCTTGATGCAAGTCTTACTGCTTCTGTAAGATTATGTACTTTTTTATATTCTCTCTCGATAATGAACGCAAAAACTTCTGTATCTGTTTGCGAAACAAAATGATAACCTTCGTCTTCAAGTTCTTTTCTTAATTCTTTAAAGTTCTCAATAATACCATTATGAACTAAAGCTAATCTTCCGTCTTCTGAAACGTGTGGGTGTGCATTGATTGCAGTTGGAGCACCGTGAGTTGCCCATCTAATATGTCCGATACCTATTGTAGAGTTTGCTAAATGTTCGTGATGCGGTGCAACCATATCTTTTAGATTTTGAAGTTTGCCAGCCTCTTTATAAACTTCAATCTTGTTACCTACATTAACAGCAATTCCACCTGAATCATATCCACGATATTCAAGTTTCGTTAAACCATTAAGCAGAATATCTACACAAGATTTTTTTCCTACATATCCTACAATTCCACACATATATAAATCTCTCCAATTAAAATCTAAACTTTACTATTTCTAAATACTACCATAAACAACGCAAAAAATACGTACTTTATAAAATTTTTACATAGTATTATAATAAAGATATGAAAAAGATTATAATACTATTCCTAATATTAATTTTAGGCTTATCAACAAATGCAAAAACAAAAAAAGTATCAGGACTATCAGAAGCTCAAATCGTATCAATGAATAAAACTGTTGATTATATTACACGAAAAATGTACGGTGGTGCGTTTCTTTCACCTTCCGACACCTCTGCTCTTATTGGTATAAAAATAAAATTAGATGATAGTATGCTCATAGAACCTGATACAAAATATGCACCTTTATATTATAAATTGGGCAAAATATACCAAAAACGGAATAAAAAACAAGAAGCGATTGAATGTTACCAATCAATCATAGAAAATTTCCCAGATACAGCTCTTGCACCAAAAGCTGCGTATGCACTAAAACAAATGGGTGTTAATGTTATTATCCCTAAAAAGAATACTGATTCTTCAAATGATGAATAGAAGCTGTTTTGTTATTGGTTTTCAAGTTCTTTTTTTATATCATCTACCGTTACATGTATAATTTCAGAATTGTCATCTTTTCTCAAGAACACTTCCTTTATGCCTGATTGAACAATAAATCTTTTACATAATATACAAATAAAATTATGACCGTATATATACATAGATGCACCCATACATCTATCTTGACCAGCTTGAATAATAGCATTTTGTTCTGCGTGGATTGAACGACAAGTTTCGTATCTTGTGCCAGATTGAATATCGTTTTTTATACGATAACATTCTCCTCGCTCATAACACGATTCGACACCTGATGGAGTTCCATTATAGCCTGTAGCTTTTATCTTTTTGTCCTGACCAACAATAACTGCTCCAACTTGTGCCCTTAAACAATTTGAACGAGAAGAACAAGTTTTTGCTAAATCCATAAAATATTCTGCCCAAGGCTTGATACTCATAATACATACCTCCGAGAATTATTATAACACCAAAACTTACTTATTCTTCTTTTAGCAAAGGAATTGATACAATAAATGTTGAGCCGTTATTAACTTCACTCATTATAGAAATCTTACCACCATGAAGTTCTACAAGCTCTTTAGTAATTGTTAATCCCAAACCTGTTGAGCTTTCTTTCTTAGTATAAGCACTATCAAGTTGAACAAACTTAGCAAATATTTTGCCATGATATTTTTTGTCAATCCCAATACCGTTGTCGTGAACCTTGATTGAAAAAACATCACCTTCGTTTTTACCCTCGATATCAACTTGTCCATTTTCCGGACTAAATTTAATAGCATTGTTTACCAAATTGTATAATATCTGTTGAATTTTTTGATAATCTGCATAAACCTCAAAATCTTCGTCTAAAATTTTGTTAAGTGTGATTGATTTTTTAATTGCTAAAGGCTCTAATATATTACAAACCTCATTTAATGCCCTTGATATATGAAAAGTTGAACGCACAAGTTTAACTGCTTTTGCTTCAATCTTTGAAATATCAAGAATTTCATTAATCATACTCAACAAATGTATTCCGGAAACTCTTATATCTGAAATATACTCTGCTTGTTTTGGGTTTAAAACACCATACAAATTTGTTGAAAGAATTTCTGAAAAACCAAGAATAGCATTCAAAGGTGTTCTCAATTCATGAGATACGTTTGCTAAAAATTCATTTTTTGCTTTATCAGCTTCAAGAATTTTTTCGTTCTGCTCTTTGATTATTTTTAAAGCTTCATTCTTTTCTACAATCCCGTCTTTCAATGCTTTCAACTGGATTTTAAAAACATTTGAAAGCTCTAAATCTTTGATTAAATAAGATAAAATTGAAGTACAAGATTTCAAAACATCTAAATCAATAGTTGTATAGTATTTTGATTGTTTTTTCGCAAGAATTATAAATCCAAATACCGTTGAACCTATCCCCAACTTTTGTAACATAAATGATTTACAACCAAGAATTTTGAGAGCTTTAATTGTTTCAGAGGTCTCATCAAGCAAATAACCGCCATCTTGATACATTATTTCCATTACTTTTGGTGGAAGTTTAAATATCGTATCAATAATTTCATCATTATCTTTATTTGCAGAAAATTTAAGCTGAGCACCTTCCGGATTTAGATAATATATATAAGCTTGTTCATAATCCAATATAGTTGCCAAT
>CAKUVB010000151.1 GCA_934693215.1 uncultured Candidatus Melainabacteria bacterium | reverse complement strand
AGCAGTTGTAGATATTAGGAGCAATAGATTGAATAGATGGAACAAAAATTCTGTTTACACCTTTATTTAATAAGTTCAAAACGTGTCCTACGTAAATTTTTATAGGCAGGCATGTTTCAGTAACAACTAATGCTGCACCATTAGAAACCGTTTCTTTCGTTGTTTTGTCAGATAATACAACTTCAATACCTAACGCATTAAAAAATCCATACCAAAAAGGATAGTGTGTGTAATATGACATTGCTCTTGGAAAGCCTATAATTTTTTTTTCGTCCATTGTTCCCCCTGAAAGTCTTGTATATATAAATACTAGCACAAAATTTTTAATGGTATAATAATTTCATGAAAATTTTAGGAATAGATCCCGGAATGGCGATTGTCGGGTACGGATTAATTGATTACACAAATGATGAGATTTCTTTATGTTCATCAGGTTCGATTCAGACTTGCAAAGATTGTAAAGATGAAGAAAGGTTATTAGATATATTCAATGATATGTGTACAATTGTTGAAAAATATAGACCTGACTGTGCCTCTATTGAAAAACTCTATTTCTTTAAAAACCAAAAAACAATAATTCCGGTTGCAGAGGCTAGAGGGGTTATATTAACGGCTCTACAAAAATACAATATTCCTATTTATGAATACACTCCCATAGAGGTTAAGCAAGTTTTAACGGGTTATGGACGAGCTACAAAAAAAGAAGTAGAAAGTATGGTAAAGCTGTCTTTAAACACAGATACTCTTCCAAAACTAGATGATACTGTAGATGCAATAGCAATTGCAATTTGTCATTCGAGAAATTGCTAATTTTTACAATATTTTTAATACTAAATTGCTATTTGTTTTATGTTATTCTACATCAGCATCAAATCCGTTATCCTCGTCTGATGCCAATTCTAATAATCTGTATGTCATATATGCACCTAGTGCAACTGCTTTTGGGTCTAAATCGGTTGTTTTAGCTGCCTCTAATATAGCAGTATTAATTTCCGGGTTTTCTTCTTTCAAGTAATGAATCATGTTTTTTCTCCAAACTTGAACATCTTGAAAAATCTCAGAAAAAGCTAAAGATGATTGATCTTCTGTTATTAGTGGTAACATAATTATTCTCCTAATCAAAGTTAATCCCTATAAATTAATTATATAAGAAATTTGAAATAAGTATATATTTCTAAAAAATTATACTCCGAATGAATGACTTGAACATGTCGAAATTATATTGTTTAATAAAATTATAGGGATTAGAAGAATGGCAAAAGATGAAATAAACCAAAAAGTTATTAATATTTTTAAACGTCACAATAGTGATTTACCGTTAGAGGACAATGATAAGATTAAGTTCTTTGCAGGGTATAATTATGTGAAACTCAAACGTGATGAAAACGGTAAAAAGTTTATAGAGCCAAACCTTTTAGCTTATGCTAAAAAATGTCATTACATAGTACGTGTTATGCGTAAAATTGATGGTGAGGTTTGCTTGTACAATTATGATATAAAAAATGAGGACTTGGTTCCGTTTATAAAAGCTTTTGATAATAATGTTTTAAATGGTACAATAGTCGAAATAGATAAATATTTTCCGGAAGATTTAGCATAATGAATTGTTTTTTTAGACAACAAAGAGAAAACCTTTACAACTGTACAAAACCTTATCAGTATGTAGGTGGAGAATTTCTTTCCTGTAACAAGGATTTTGATAAAGCTCAGGTAAGAATTGCATTAGCTTTTCCTGATAAATATGAAATAGGAATAAGTAATCTAGGTGTAAGGGTTCTTTATGAACTTGTTAATAAGGTTGATGAGTATATGGCAGATAGGGTATATGCTCCAGAACCTGATTATGCTACACCAACTTTGTATGGTGTGGAGTCAAAAAGAAATTTAAAGCACTTTGATGCTGTCGGGTTTTCTTTGCAATATGAAATGGCTTATCCTACAGTTCTAAAAATGCTAGAGGTAAGTCAAATTCCTTATCGAAATGATTATAGAGATGATTCGGACCCAATAGTTTTTGCAGGAGGTCCTTGTACATATAATCCGTTACCGATGTCTGATTTTATAGATTGTTTTTTAATAGGTGATGGTGAAGATGTTTTGCTTGAATTTTGTGATGTTTTGAAGAATACCAAAAATTATCCAAGAAAAAAACGATTACAAGAGTTATCAAAAATTGAGGGTGTTTGGGTAAAAGGTTATAACTTAAAAGTAAGAAAAAGAATTGCACAGTTATCTCTTGAAACTGCACCAACATCTTATCCTATACCGTATTCCAGCTCTGTTCAGGATAGAGCAGTTGTTGAAATTCGTAGAGGTTGTGGAAGAATGTGTCGTTTTTGTCAGCCCGGACATGTTACGTTACCGATAAGAGAACGTAGTGGAGAGGATATTGTTAAAATTGCAAAAACTCTTGTAAAGAATACAGGTTATGATGAATATTCACTACTTTCTTTGTCTTCAAACGATTATTCTAATATAAAAGAAGTTATAAAAGAGCTTGCCGTTGATTTTAATGAACAAAAGGTTTCAGTTTCTTTACCTAGTCAAAGAATAGATGGGTTTAATTTAGAGTTAGCAAATTTAGTTCAATCTGTTAGAAAATCTACAATGACTTTAGCTCCAGAGGCTGGTAGTCAAAGACTTAGGAATGTTATAAAGAAGAATATTTCAGAAGAACAAATTTTGAATGCTGCTTTGACTCTTTATGAGAACGGGTGGTCACGTATAAAATTATACTTTATTGCGGGACTACCGACAGAAACTCTTGAAGATATGGACGAAATGGCTGAACTTCTTTCAAAAATTAAATACAGAGCAAAATTGTTGAAACAAGAAAAAGGGTTAAAACATGGTTTTGACTTAACTTGTACGTTATCTATTTTTGTTCCAAAACCTTTTACTCCGTTCCAATGGACTGGGCAAATGAATCTTGATGAAGTTACTGCTCATATTAAATATCTGAAAGAAAAAACCGATAAGATAAAAGGGGTGAAAATCAATTATCACGAGAAATTTGTTTCTCAAATGGAAGCAGTATTGACTCGTGGTGATGATAAACTTTGTAATTATATAGAAGCACTTTATAAAAAAGGTTGTTACTTAGATGCTTGGGGTGAGTATTTTAATAAACATATATGGCAAGATACGGCAAAAGAATGTGGATTTGATATTGCACAACTTGCCGAAAAAGAGTATGGCTTAACAGAGCCTTTACCTTGGGATTTTATAGATACCGGTATTGATAAAACTTGGTTAATAAATGAATACAAACAAGCTTTTGCTCAAGGGTGTGAATTTGTTTTGCAACCAACTTGTGAACAAAAATGTGTAAATTGTGGTGTTTGTCCGAATTTACATACTAAAAAGATTTTAGCAAAGCCTTATATCCCATCAGAAGCTGCTTTAAAAATCAAACCGGCAGTTCATGTTGATCCTGCATTTGATACTTCTTATCAAAACGAAGTGGTGACAAAATATAGGATTAAGATTACAAAACTAGGGACTTTGAGGTACTTTTCTCACTTAGATTGGCAAAATACATTCTTAAAAGCTTTATCAAGAACTGGTTTAAAAATAGCTTATTCTCATGGTTATAATCCAACAATGAAAGTTTCTATGGGTGTTGCTTTACCTTTGTTTATAGAAAGTCAATGTGAGTTTGTTGATGTGGATTTGTTAGAGGATATTCCTGTTGATGTTCTTCAAAATAAATTAATTGAGGTGCTTCCGGAAATGGCAAGAGTTATCGAAGTTAAGAAGATGACACCGCCATACAAGTCTAT
>CAKUVB010000150.1 GCA_934693215.1 uncultured Candidatus Melainabacteria bacterium | reverse complement strand
ACATTCTTCACAAATAAATTCAGATTGAATGATTTTTTGAATTTCAGGTTTTGCATAGATTTCTTTGCAAGAGTCGACTTTGCAATCAAGCAATCTAAGTGGATTTTTTTCAAATCTAGTTTGACAATCTTCGCATAGTTCTGATAGATATGGTCTAATAACGTCTTTTAATTTGTTTTTAAAGACTTCTCTACATTCAGGACAACCAAGAGAGTTTATTTCAACATCAAGGTCATTTAGTCCAAGTGCATTTAGGAATCTTACGGCTATTGCTATAGCTTCTGCATCTGCAGTTGCATCTTTTATGCCGAACATTTCCATACCAACTTGGTGGAATTGTCTTTGTCTACCGGCTTGTGGACGTTCGTAACGAAACATTGGACCTTTGTACCAGAGTTTTACAGGAGCACTTAGTCTGTGCATACCGTTTTCTATAAAAGAACGGACAACACCTGCAGTATTTTCAGGTCTAAGAGTTAGAGAACGTTCACTTTTTTCAAAAGTGTACATTTCTTTGTTTACAATATCTGTTGTATCCCCAACACCTCTTGCAAATAACTCCGTTGCTTCAAATATAGGTGTTCTGATTTCTTTGTATCCAGCATTCGAAAACACTTCTAATGCTTTTTCTTCCATAAAGTGCCATAGAGATATTTCTGATGGCAGTATATCCTTTGTTCCTTTTTGAACTTTTATTATATTTCCCATATTTTGATTATATTAAGAGCAATATGTGATGTCAAATTGTAGTGATATTTATATCGTTATTCAGAGCCTTTAGGTGAAGAATCTCCTGTAAGTCTTGTTAGAGATTCTTCAGGATAAATCCATTTGTATGGCATAGAGTAATCTTATGAACTTTAACTTTTTTGCTGTATAATGATTCTATAGTTTTATGAAAGGGATTATGATTTGACTACAACAATTGCGGTTACTGGAAAAAGTGGAAGTGGAAAAACTACAATAGTAAAATCTTTTTTGAAAATAATTAATGAGTATTTCCCCGAAAAATCAGTTTTAGTTCTGGATAATGATTTGTCCGGAGAGTTTGGTCATAGTTATGGCTTAGATATTCGTGACACAATATATGGTATAAGAAGTGGAAAGCACGAATACAAAACAGGTATTCCTCAACATATGACAAAGCAAGAATATGTTGAATGGGCAATGGAAGATATTATTTATACTTTAAATGATAATACAGATATTTTGGTATCTTGGTTTATTGGTTCAAAAGATTGTAGATGTCCAATCACTTCTCAGATAAATGATGCGGTGTTGAGAGTTATAAAAAGATATGATTTTGTAATTTTTGATTGTGAATTTGATTTGAAATATCTTAACCAATTAGTAGATATTGATATAGATTTGACTGTTATTGTTGCAAATCCTACTGAAGATTCTTTACATTTAGCAAAACGTATAGAAGAATTTTCTTCAAAATATGCTGCTGGTGGACAAATGGGTGTCATATTAAATAAAGCCCATAATCAAGATATGAATTCTATTCTTGATTTGTTAAAGAAGTATAATTTAGATGTTTTGGGGTTGACACCTTTTGATGAAAACCTTGTTAAACATTCAATAGAAAGAGATTCTGTTGTTGTCCAAGATGCAATTAAAGAGTTTTATTATAGATTAAATTTACCACAGGTGATGTCATGATATTAGACGGGAAAAAGTTATCAAATATAATTTTAGAAGAAATAAAGAAAGAAGTTCCTAAACTTGCTAAAAAACCGCATTTAGCTGTTATTCTTGTAGGTGATGACCCCGCAAGTAGAATTTATGTTAATAATAAAAAGAAAACTGCATTGAATTTAGGTATCAATTCTACAGTCATTGAACTTCCTGAAAATACGGAAGAAAAAGTTTTGTTAAATAAAATTGAAGAACTAAATAATGATAAAGAAGTAACAGGAATTTTGGTTCAAATGCCGTTGCCTGCTCATATCGATAAAGATAAGGTTGTATGTGCGATTGACCCTAAAAAAGATGTTGATTGTTTTACTCCGGAGAATGTCGGAAAATTAGCATTGGGTATGAAACCTTATTTTTATCCGGTGACTCCGCAAGGTATCTTAATAATGCTAGATTATTATGGTTATCCAGTAGAAGGTAAACATGTTGTTGTGGTGGGACGTTCTAATATTGTGGGCAAACCAATGGTACAAATGTTGCTAAGTCGTAATGCAACGGTTACAGTTTGTCATTCTCATACTAAAAATCTTGATGATATAATAAAAACCGCTGATATAATAATTTCAGCGGTAGGTAAAAAAGTTGTAAGATGTAAGATGGTTAAGTATAAATCTGTTTTGGTTGACGTTGGTATATCAAGAGATACCAACGGCAAATTAACCGGTGATCTTAACTTTTCGGGTTTTAATGATATAAATGAAATTTTAGATTTTGTGGAAGCGTTTTCTCCTGTTCCTGGTGGTGTAGGGCCAATGACAATAGCATCATTAATGTTAAATACCTTAGCTGTCGAGCATACCGGTATCTTTAGCCGCATTGCCCAATTGCGTTTTGAGTGATTCTGCTTGAGCATTTAATTCATCAAGCAAGGTATCATAGGTGCTTTGCATCATATCGTATTCGATATCCAAAGCTGCGTATTCTTCAAGTTTTTCAGGACTATATTGTGGCACTTTTGAATTAGCATAACTGATAGCAATTCTTTGAATTTCTTTACTTGATTTACTTGCACTCTTTGCTTTTAATACATTATTACCAATTTTAACTTCTTTACTATCATCATTACAAGCTTCTTCTGCTGCGTCACTTGAAGATTCCCATTTACCTTCTGCAGATGTTTGTCTGGATAATTTAGCTGCCATATTTTCATGCAAGTTAGCCCACTTGGTTTCTTCAAGTTGGTAATATCCAATCTGAGATTTTACAGATAAATATTGAGCTAATAATGCACTTGTATCTGCCATTACTAAATCCTTTGGTTATAACATCTTACATACATATAAAGTATATACGAATTATCTAATTTCAAAGATTAAGTAATTTGTTACAAATGTTAACATTTTTAAAACGGTTAATTTATCTATGTAAAGAGGCTATTAGAGATTAATATATGTATAAAAATATAAAATTTTGTCAATTATTAGTTAATAAAAATTTTTATATAATATAGTAGATTGTTTTTTTAGAAGGTTGTATTTTGCCTAAAGTTAATTTTAAGAATATTAATACTCAATTATTAAATAAAGTTTCAACCAATTTATCAAATCCTAATGTAAAATCTTTAACAGGTGGAATAACTAAAGGGGTAGAAAATGTTGAAACAAATATGTCCGGGTTAGAACAATTTGCTAATATAAATAAAGCATTAGTTCATTCTAAAGTTAATCAAGAAAATTGGCGAGATGTAGTTTCGGATATTTCAAAGAAGATTACACCTGAGAATTTTATAGGTGGAGGTGCAGAAGCTGATGTTTATAAAATTAGTGATAATTATGTATTAAGATTAGCTGGTGGTGAAACTTCTTGTAATAATGTTTTTGAGCCTGTTGCAGATATTTTTGAGGGCAGGAGTTTTGGACAACCTATAGCTATAAATTCTGCCAAGCCACAAGTTACAATTTCAAAGTTTGTTACAGGAAAGAAAATGTATACAGTAAATATGGAAGATAAAGATGAATATTTAATGTTATTAAAAAAATATTCATCATTACCAGATGAAACATTAGAGAATTTTGTTTCAGATGTCGCATTTATTAATTCAAAAGGGTATAGAATAGATGCTTCTTCTCCTGAGAATTTTTTGTTTGATGAAAAAACAAAGAGAATAAATA
>CAKUVB010000149.1 GCA_934693215.1 uncultured Candidatus Melainabacteria bacterium | reverse complement strand
CTAAAAAACAGGGACTTTTATTCTAAAAGTCCCTGTTCAATTTTTTATTTGTCTTTCATTGCTAAAGTCATATCTGCTTCAACAACAACTTTACCATTTACACGTCCGATACCATGAGATTTACAAATAGGTCCTTTTAGTTTTAAAAGTTCTATTTCCATTTCTAATTTATCTCCAGGTCTTACGATACCTTTAAATCTTACGTTATCTACACCCGCAAAAAGTGTTAGTTTATCTTTATATGCATCTAATGTATAAAGAATTGGTGCTGAACATTGTGCCATTGCTTCTATTTGCAAAACTCCAGGCATAACTGGATTTCCAGGAAAATGCCCTTGGAAAAATTCTTCATTCATAGAAAGATTTTTATAACCTTTCGCAAATTTACCAGGAACACATTCTGTAATTCTATCTACCAATAAGAATGGATATCTATGAGGTATCATATCCATAATTTCCATTATGTCAAAACTCAATGTTTTCTCTTCTTGAACTTCTGTCATCAATATATCTCCTTATTTATATTTTTATTAATTTATCTTTTAATTCATTTGCGACTTTTACATGTACAGCATGACCAGCCTCTTTTACTAATATTTGTGCTTTCATATCCAAAATAGAAACACCAGTCAAATAAAAATCTCCAAACAAATCTAAAATTTTATGCTTAATAGGTTCTTTTTCACTACGTAATTCAGAATAATATGTTCCATCGTCCATTAATCCAAGAGTATTATCAGCATTTACACCTCTTGCAAAACCAAGCATTTGAAACTTTTTCAAATCTCTATAAAAACCAAAAGTTCTTGCCTCTACTATCTCATCAATATTCTTTTTATCAAAAGCAACCCATCTTCTTGTCAAATCAGGGAAATCATAATTTACTGCATAAGATAGTGTCAATTCTTTGTCAGGCAATACAACTAAGCTTGTTTTACCATTCAAATAATACACCGGTTCACTTACGGTATAGAATTGTCTTTTTTCCTTTGTAATCCCTGCATTCTTAAATAGTTCTACCCATAGTTTTGAACTACCATCTAATATAGGAAATTCAGGTTTTGAAACATATACATCAATAGAGTTGATTCCAAGTATTCCACAGGCAGCCATAAAATGCTCACACAACATAACTTGATATTTATAACCGCCTAACAAAGTTCTATGCTCTTTGCTACCTAAAACTACGCAATGGTCAGTTGCGATAACATTATCAACTTTTGCAACGAAATACTTGTCTGCACCTTCTACATAAATACGGATTTCACCTGTATTAGAAGGTTTCACGACAACCTCACACTCATGATTTTTCATAAGTGTATTACCTGATATTCTAACCTCTTTTAATAATGTAGCCATTATACTGAATCCATCTGATGTTCTTCTTCAAACGAATTTAGTAATGGTTCATACTTTTTGAATTTCTTAATTAATTCTCCAGCATCTTTCATTATCTTTAATTGTTTAATAAATTCTTTTCTAGGAACTGCAGGAGCACCAACTACAATTGATTTTTCAGGAAAACTCTTAGTTACACCTGCTTTTGCAGCGATAATAGAATCACTACCAATTTTAATATGGTCTGCTAAACCGGCCTGACCAGCAATAACAACTCTATCACCTATTACACAACTACCGGCAATACCAACTTGAGAAACTATCATACAACCTTTTCCGACCTTACAGTTGTGTCCAATCATTACAAGGTCATCTATTTTTGTATTATCTCCAATAACTGTATTTTCGATTGTACCTCTATCAATTGCTGTATTAGCACCGATTTCTACATTATTACCAATAACCAAAGAGCCGATAGAATTAATCTTAAAGATTACATGTTCTGCTTGAACATCTTTAATTTCACCGTCTTTTCTAGCTTGTTCAATATTATTAGGGTTTTCTGTAACAAAGCTAAGCCATCTGCACCTAAAGAAACTCCATGATGAAGTATAACTTTATTACCTACTTGAACTCTATCACCAATATTAACACCGGCATGGAAGAAACATTCGCTACCAACAGTTGCATGGTTTCCTACATAACTATTTGCTAAAATTGTTGTATTATCACCAATTGTTGCCCCCTTTGCAATAACAACATTTGGTCCTAATGAAACATTTTGTCCCAATTTAGCTTCTGGGTGAACAACTGCAGTTGGGTGAACACCTGAATTTGTTTCAGGAGCTTCATAAAATAACGTAATCAATTTCATCATTGCTAATCTTGGACGTTCAACCTCAATTGTTGAATAACCATCAATATTTACACCCAATGGAACTAATGCAGCTTTTGCTTTTGAAGATGCTAGATTTGCAATTTCTTCTTCTCCCAAAGCCAATGCTAAAGTTGATTCATCAGCCAATACCGGTGGAGCGATTTTTGTTACTGTAACATCTTCAGCTTTTGATAATAACCCACCTGTTATTTGTGCAATTTGTTCCAATGTAAATGATTTCATAGATTACTCCTTATTATTAATCTTATTAATTATATTTGTAGTTGATTTTCCTTGTACAAAGTCAATAAACTCAACTTTTGTACCGTTTTTAATCATTATATCTCTTTCGGGTAGAGTTTCCATAGTATAATCTGCACCTTTTGTATATACATCAGGTTTTATTTCATCAAGTAATTTGGCCGGACTGTCCTCATCAAACAAAACAACAAAATCAACACAATTCAAAGCTACTAAAATCTCTGCTCTATCCATTTCATTGTTTATTGGACGGTCATCACCTTTTATACTCTTTACAGATTTGTCCGAATTCAAAAGTACAATCAAATAATCTGCAAAACTTTTTGACTTTTGTAAATATCTAACATGTCCAACGTGCAAAATATCAAAACAACCATTTGTTGTTACAACAGTCTTACCCGCTTTATGCAGTTTATCTACAAATTCTGAAATGTTTTTTCTATTGAGTATTTGACCCATACTTTATTATTCCCTCTTAAACAGAACTCTCTAAGATAATGTTATTCTACATCAAATAAATAATTGAATATAGTACAACATTAACAAATGTTATAAATTAATTTCTTTTGCCAAGCATATTATCTATAGTAATTTGGATTTTATTTTTAATTTTTTCCATTTTACTTTCTGGATTTATTTTTTCAAACACATCTAAAGCTTGTTTGCGTTTTCTTATAGCAATCAACTCTTTTTCATAAGCAATATCTATATTGCTTGGTTTTACTTTTGTTGCCTTAAATCCTATACTATTATTTATACCGACAGGAGAAACTCCTTTATTCATTTTTGCCTCCGAATAGTCCCATTTCTATAACTTTTTTACATATTCTAACTGTATTTAATGCTGCACCAATTCTTAAGTTATCAGCGACACACCATAAAGAAATACCGTTTGTTAATGCTAAATTTTTTCTTATTCTACCAACATATACAGGATTATTACCACTTGCATCTCTTGTTGTTGGATATTCATAGTTTTCCAGATTGTCAATCACTTTGATACCAAAAGAATCCTTCAAGATATCTCTAACTTCATCAGGAGAAATATCCTTATCAAATTCAATATCAACAGCTTCTGAGTGTCCATTAAATACCGGAACTCTCGCTGCAGTACAAGAAATAGGTGTTTCTTCTGCTAAATGTAAGATTTTTTTAGTTTCGTTTACAACCTTCATTTCTTCTTTTGTATATCCATTTTCACAGAAAACATCAATTTGAGGAATAACATTAAAAGATATTGGTTTCTTAAAACATTTGTTTTCAAATGGTTTCTCTTCCAATGTTGCAATTGTATTTTCTCTCAATTCGTTAATTGCAGCCAACCCTGCACCACTTACTGCTTGATAAGTAGATACGATTAATC
>CAKUVB010000148.1 GCA_934693215.1 uncultured Candidatus Melainabacteria bacterium | reverse complement strand
ATATGAGTGTGTATGATAATATTGCTTTTGGTTTAAAAATGAGAAAAGTAGATAAACAAACTATTGATAAAAAAGTTAAAGAGGCTGCTGAAATCTTGAACCTTTCTCAATTTTTGGATAGAAAACCAAAACAATTATCTGGTGGACAAAGACAAAGAGTTGCTCTTGGACGTGCAATTGTTAGAAACCCAAAAGTGTTTTTAATGGACGAACCACTTTCTAATCTTGATGCGAAGTTAAGGGTTCAAATGCGTTCAGAAATTAAAAAGTTACATAAAAAATTACAAACAACATTCATATACGTTACTCATGACCAAACGGAAGCTTTGACAATGGGAGATAGAATTGTTGTGTTAGATAAAGGTATTATTCAACAAGTTGATACTCCTGACAACATATATTCTAATCCTGCTAATACTTTTGTTGCGGGCTTTATTGGACAAATGAATTTCATTAATGCTGATTTTGATGGGAATGGTTTAACTTTTGATAATGTAAGAATTCCATTAACTGATGAAATGAAAGAAAAATTTGCAGGTCATAAACAAGTTATAATAGGTATTCGTCCTGAAAATATGACAGGTGGAGATATTAAGTTTGTTGTTAATGTAGATATCTCAGAAATGCTTGGTTCTGAAAAGATTGCTTATTTTAATATTCAGGACAAAAAATGTTCCGCAAGATTAAATCCAGATTTTCATATTGGAGAAGAACTTATTTTGGGTATTTCAATAGATAATATGTTATTCTTCGATGAAAATGGCGTAAATTTAGATAATAAGTAAAAGTTTTTTATTTACCCACAAAGAAAAAGCTGTCATTTAGTGAATGACAGCATTAAATAAACACGAGGATATTAAAAGAGAGTATAAAAAGAATCTTTTTTGTTAGTTTCTAATAGCTACAGTTACTGAAACTAAATACATTCGTTGATTGAATATTAAACTGATTATTAATTCCTTAATTCCCATATTTATATAAAGAATTTTTTTCTTAAATAATTGCTTTTTTTGATTAAATTGTATAGTTTTTTTAAAATCGTATATATTATTGATATACGTAATTTATAAAAATCACATTTTATGATAGAATATCGTAAAGTTATATTAACAAAGGATTATACATGGATATAAAAAATTATATAGAACAAAGTATAAAAACAAAGCAATTAGTATTAAACAACGAAGAAATAATAAAACAGATAGATAATATTGCAAATGTTATCGTTAAAGCTTATAAAAATGGGAATAAAGTAATGACTGCAGGTAACGGAGGTTCTGCAGGTGATGCTCAACATATAGCTGGAGAACTTGTGTCAAAATTTAACTTTGACAGACCTCCACTTGCAGCATTAGAACTAAATACAAATTCTCCATTATTAACGGCAATAAGTAATGATTATGGATATAATAAATCTTTTGCCAGACAAATTCAAGCAAATGGTAAAGCTGGTGATGTGTTTATTGCGATATCAACTTCAGGTTATTCTGAAAATATAATAGAAGCTGTTGATGAAGCAAATAAAATGGGCATTATAACAGTAGGACTTGTTGGAAACAAAACATGTCCATTAGATAAAACATGCCAGTATATTATAAAAATACCTTCAGAATACACCCCTAACATACAAGAAACACAAATAATGATTGGACACATTATTTGTGGACTTGTTGAAGAACGTATATTTACTTCACATTAGACATTTCTGAATAAATAAGAGCAGATGCTGATTTAATAAAGTTTACACCAGCAGGATCATTATGAGGTCTTTTTGCTAAAATAACGACAATATAATGTTGACCTGAAGGTAAGTAAACAATACCTGCATCTCCTAGCATTGAACCAATATCACCTGTTTTGTGAATAAAAGGAACACCTTGAGGTAATCCGGCTTGTATAAGTCTATTATTTTTTACCTTGCTCATATATTTAATAATATCTTCACGAGAATTTACGTTTAAGAATGATGTATTTTCTAAGTTGTACAATATTTTTGCCATATCATAGGCCGTTGTGGTATTTGTACCTGTTAAATCTGGTAACCAAGTTTTTATGTGTGTATTTTTTAATCCCCACATTCTTATACCAGTATTAACATCGTCCATACCACCAACTTTTGACATCAGCATATTTGTAGCAGAATTATCAGAGTTTTGAATCATTATCCTTGCAAGTTCATCAAGAGTATATTTTCTACCATCTTGAGCATATTGCAAATCACCTGAACCTGATGCTCTGTAATAATGAGTTAATGTCATTTCATCATAAATAGAAACTTGATTAGCCTCAATAGATTTGAATAACTGAACTAATACAGGAATTTTTATAATACTAGCTGCAGGATAAACTTTATCCTCATTAATAGCAGCATATTTACCCGTTTCAAAAGACCAAACATAAATTGCCGGTTTTATAGAAGGAAATGCTTTATTCAAACCTTTTAACTGGTTTTCTAAATCAATCATTCTATCTGAAAGATACATATCCGTAGCATATTTTTTGCTATATAGAGTTGGAGCTAAAAGTCTTTGATTTAAGAACATATCGTTATTCAAATAACTAATAGTCGGAGATAAGATTGTTTGCAAATCAGCTCCGGAACGGTAGAATGAAGTGTTCACTAATGGTGATTCAATACCTCTATTTGTAAAAGGTGCAGTTTTGTCTAGCCAAAACATATTTTGGACAGTTTTATAGCTAAATGGCATAATTACAAATGCAAAAAATGCAAATACTGACAATACAAATATTGAAGAAATCAAAGAGCGTTTTTTCTTTGTTTTTCTTTGTACTGTGTGTTTTTTATAAACTTTATCATGTACAGAATGTAGAGAATGTCTATCCTGACGTGTGCCATAAGACACAGTATCTCTGTAACTGTAATCTACACTATCCTTATATGCGTACATATTCCTCCCAACTATTTTCTTTTTAAAATAACAGGAATGATAAAATTCCTACTCCCCCAAATATTGTATATTTTTATATTTTATAAGTTTCCAATTGCTCCAGTAATAAGTCCTTGTAAAATTTGAAGAACTATTATTGCTATTATCGGAGAAAAGTCCAAACCCCCTAATGGAGGGACAAATCGTCTGAATACTTCAAGATAAGCATCTGTAATCTCTCTTACAAATTTAATAGGTTGTTGTTCCCAGTCAATGCTTGGTATCCATGACATGAATATTCTCAGAATTATTAATATATAAAACATGTTGAAAATACCATTGACGGCTTTTAATAACATAGGAAATCTTATCATTACAGTATATCTCCTATCTTATGCTCTTGATTTAGATTTTGTATTAGCACAATCGCAATTAGCTCTTTCAACCGGAATATTTTCAATCATTGTGAATAATAATTTTTTCAAATTAGCTACGTTATTGTTAAATACTTCTATAACTGCTTGGTGAGAAACTGGAGGAACATCACCAACAAGACCAGCATCATAATCTGTAATCAATGAAATGTTTAGTGGGCACATATCTAGTTCTTTTACTAAATAAGCTTCAGGGAAAGCTGTCATGTTAATAACTTCCCAACCTTGATTAGTAAAGAATTTAGACTCAGCCTTAGTAGAAAATCTTGGACCGTTAATTACAACAACAGTACCAGTTTCGTGAATCTTTATACCCAAATCTTTACCAGTTTTGATAGCTAATTTTCTTAATTCTGGACAATATAAATCAGCTGGAGATGGGTGTGTAACGATAGGTCCGTCAAAGAATGTTGAAGGACGTCCTTTTGTCCAATCTACAAATTGATCACATATAACAAAACTTCCAGGTTCTACATGTTTTTGTAAACTACCTGCTGCACATGGAGAAATAACTCTACT
>CAKUVB010000147.1 GCA_934693215.1 uncultured Candidatus Melainabacteria bacterium | reverse complement strand
ATCCTGAGCAATTAATGACCTTGTTTGATAATATAGCCGATGATCTTGACATTCCTGTAACTTCAGGTTTTAAAATATCCCACAACAAAACCAAAGCCACAATTCCGTATGGTGCAAAATGTGTACTTGAGAATGATAAAGTGGTTTTAGAGTAAAGTAAATAAGTTCAAGTCAATAAGAAAAATTTATCGTTATTCAGAGCATTAAGGCAACGAATCTCTTTTTTATCTTGTTAGAGCTCTTTCGCTTTGCTTAAGATGACGGTAAGTTTTTATTCCATTAATAACTTACTTATTAATACTAATAACTAAAACCATCTGTTTTCATGCGAGCGATACATTCTGTTATTTGTTCTTCTGAGCATACAATAGAAACTCTAAAGAAGCCTTCTCCGTATTTGCCGTAAGCATGTCCCGGAACGGCAACAATACCTGATTTTTCTAACAATGCATCAGTAAACTCTTGTGAAGTTTTAAATCTTTTTGGTATTGGTAACCATAGATAGAATGTTGCGTTTGGAATATAAAAATCCGACCAACCTAATTCTTTTAAGCCTTTAACAAACAAGTCTTGCTTCTTCTTCAATCTAAGATTTGCTTCTCTTGTGTATTCATCACCTTCTTTAGAATTTAGTATTTCAGCACAAGCAGTTTGCAATGGTTTATACAAGCCATTATCAATAGTCGATTTTAGAACTGCTAAATATCCAACGGCATCTTTGTTTCCACAAATCCAACCTGCACGCATGCCTGTCATAGCATAAGGTTTTGAGAAACTAAAGAATTCTACTGCAACATCTTTTGCACCTTCAAATTCTAAAATACTAAACGGTTTATCTTCTTCATTAAAATATAAATCTGCATAAGCTGCATCTGACATTAAAAGAATATGATGTTTTTTACAAAATTCGATACAATGTTTGTAATATTCTCTTGTAGCAGTTGCTCCTAATGGGTTATTAGGATAATTAATAATTAAAGCTTTAACTTTTTCAGCCTTACCACCTTCTTTGATATAACTATCCCAAACTTCATCAAGATTTGGCATAAAGTTGTTTTCTGGTGTTAATGGTACAGGATAAGATTTACCACCAGCGATAGTTATCATTTGACCATAAGAAGCATATCCAGGGTCAGGAACAAATAAAACATCTTGTTCTTCTTTATCTGTTGTTGGATTTATTAAAACTCTGATAAAGTTTGCTAAACCTTCTTTTGAACCTAATAATGAACAAATTTCAGTAGATGGGTCAAGTTCTACACCAAAACGAGATTTCATCTTTTTAGCAATAGCTTCTACAAAATATTTTTCGCCTTTCGGTGTAGAATAAGTGTGAACACCTGTTTTATCCATTTCTGCTTTTAATACATCAAACATTTTTTGAGGAGGGTTTTCTACAGGAGCACCCATAGATAGAAATATAGGACTTCTGTTTTTCTTTTCTAATTCAGGTTTTAAAGCATTTGCTTTTGCTTTAATTTGAAACATAATATATGTACTTATTGATTTTACATAATCATTAAACAATTCTTTCATGAATAATTCCCTTCTCATACTGTCAAAACTTTATTCTAATACAAGAAGAAAAATTTGCAATAAAAAAAGAAGCCCTCTCATTCTACCATTACTATCATATTAAAATTAATCTTGTTTTTCTTGTTTCTTACCGATTTCATTACCTGCAACCATTAACGCAATAGGAATAAATCTTGAAGCAAGTTTTGTCACAATATTATCTTTTGCAATATATTGAGATGTCATACAGATATCATCTAAATGTGCAGACATATCCGTCAATTCAATCGGACGTTTTTCTTTTTTCTTGAATATCATATTATTAAGTTTATTAGCTATTTTATTACCAGCAACAATACCTCCAGCTAAACCTATAATTGGTCCAAGAATTTCACATGGCTTTCTTAGTTTAGAAGGTAGTTTTGGAACAATTTTTTTTACAATGTAGTCAGCACCAGCAACGGTGGAAATTGGTAGTGAAATATTTATATATTGGTTTAAGGTTTCTCTATATTTTGCTTGACGATTATTTTTGTTTTTGTCAAAAACTAAACCTCCAGCAAGTCCACCCAAACAAGAGCCTGCACCAACTGTTAAGACTTTTCCAAATGTATAATTTTCTTTGCCTAAAAATGTTTCTTTAAAAGGTGTTGATACCATTCTTTTTAGATTAAGAGAATAAGGTCGTTTTGATGTTTTGGCTAATAGCATTAAACTAGCAAGAACCCCTAATGCTGTTGATATTTGAATACCTAATTTCTCATTCTTTGTAAGTTTTTTTTGAGCAACAGGATTTGTCGCAGTATTCGTAATAGGTCGTACTGTCTTAAAAAACTGCTTGTTATCACCTTGTACACTTATATTATTTATTGAAGTAACAGTAGATATCATACAGTTAGTTTAAAACACAAAAATTTATTTTTTTGCTATTATGTAAATAAAGGAGAGAAAATTATGAAATTTCAAAAAATTGTTGATAATATTTTATACTGTGGCTTAAACGATGAAAATAGAGCTATATTTGATGAATTAATCCCTCTAGAACATGGTACAAGTTATAATTCATATATCGTAAAAGGTTCAGAAAAAGTCGCAATTATAGATACAATGTATCCTCCAAAAACTGAGGAATACTTAAAAAATCTTGATGAAAATGGTATTACAAAAGTTGATTATATTATTGCAAATCATGGAGAACAAGACCATTCAGGTTCAATTCCAGCATTGTTAGAAAAATATCCTGACGCAATGGTAGTTACAAATTCTAAATGTTCAGATAATCTTAGAGAAATGCTTTTTGTACCAAGAGAAAGACTTCATATAATAGGTGATGGAGATAAATTATCTCTTGGAGATAAAACTTTGCAGTTCATTTTTGCACCAAACGTACATTGGCCTGATACAATGTTTACTCATGTTCTTGAAGATAGCGTATTATTTACATGCGATTTCTTAGGTGCTCATTATACTTTTGATAACATATTTGCAAAACCTAGTGAAGAACTTACTCATAGTGCAAAAAGATATTATGCAGAAATTATGATGCCATTTAGAATGTTGTGTAGAAAATATACTAATTTAGTAAAAACTCTAAACGTAAAATTTGTTTGTCCTTCTCATGGTCCTATATATAATAATCCTTCTGATATATTAGATTTATATGAAGATTGGACAAAAGACGAAGGTAAAAATTTAGTACTACTTCCTTATGTATCTATGTATGGTGCAACTAAGGAAATGATTGAATATCTTTCTGAAAAGCTTGAAGAAAAAGGTATTAAAACCTTAGTATATGATATTATAAGAGGTGATTTAGGTGATTTAGCAATGGGGTTGGTTGATGCAACAACAATGGTTCTTGGAGTATCAATGGTTCTTGCAGGTCCTCACCCTGCAGCTGTAAATACGGCATATTTAGCAGGTGTTCTTAGACCAAAATTAAAAATCGCATCTTTTGTAGGTTCTTATGGTTGGGCTGGAAAATTGTTTGAGCCTCTAGCTGATTGCGTTTCTAAGCTTAAACTAGATATTATTGAACCTATACAAGTAAAAGGTAGACTAACTTCTGATGATTATAAAAAGTTAGATGCTATGGTTGAATCTATTTATAGCAAGCATAAAGCTTTAGATTTGGTTTAAATATATAGAGATACTAATTCGCAAAGTTTAATAAACCATATTGGATAAAATCCAATAACTAGAATTAAAAAAGTGCAAGCATACAAAACTAGTTTGTTTGCACTTTTTGTTTTTATTAAAATATTTTCTTTATACGGAAGTATAATAAACATATTTTTTAGTATTTTTATATAAAAAACACATGATAATACCATTAATCCAAACAATGCTA
>CAKUVB010000146.1 GCA_934693215.1 uncultured Candidatus Melainabacteria bacterium | reverse complement strand
GTATATATATTTTTTCGTTTTTTTGTGGGGAGTGTATGAGATTCATCGCCTGTCGGCTCTGAATGACGATTTGGGTTTGTATGAGATTCTTCGCCTGTCGGCTCTGAATGACTGTTCGGGTTTGAAAGAGATTCATCGCCTGTCGGCTCTGAATGACTGTTTGGGTTTGCATGAGATTCTTCGCCTACGGCTCTGAATGACTGTTTGGTTTTGTTAGAGATTCTGAATGACGATTTGGTGTTTTGGGTTACTTTGCTATTGCTTGTGATGATGTGGTGAGGGGTGTATAAAATATTTTCGTTTTAATTGCGATTGTTTAATTTATAACCAACAAAAGATTAAAAATACGTTTTTTGAGGAGGTGGTGGTGGAATATAAAACACAATTTACAGTATAGGAATTCCTGAAAAGTTTCAGGGATTAAGTTTATAAGGAGAAATTTATGGAAAATCAAAATGAAACTCAGGTTTCGACAACTGAAAATCAACAAATTGATTCTGTTCAAAATCAAGAACAACAAGGGCAAGGATTAAACAACAATATGATTCTTGGAAAATTTAAATCTGTTGATGATCTTGCGAATGCTTATAAAAATATGGAATCTCATTTTGGGCAACAATCTAAAGAAATTGGGGAGCTTAGAGGAAAAGCTCAAGAGTTAGATGACATATTGAAAAATAATGAGCAAAAAGAAAAAATGAGCAAAGTTGTAAAAGATTATCTAGAAAATGCTTTAGGTAAGTATAAAAAAGATGAATATTTTAACAGTTCAGAATTTACAGATTTATTTAAAGAAGCATTCATGATGATTGGTCCAAATCTTGATATTGATAAATTTGTATCAATGTTAGACAAATACACTGCGGTTAGAATTGCATTAAATGATAAACAAAAAGCTGCAAAAAAAGAAACAGAAAATGCAAAATCTCAAATGCAGTTTTCAGGTAATGAGTCTAAGAAAAATTCTGAAGCCGTACTTAATTTAGATAAGCTTTCGCCTGAAGAAATTGATGCCTATGTTGCTAAACATATTTAAGTTTTAGGTTTATCAGAAAACTAACTCATAATTAAATTTGATTCTGCCGATTTGTTCGATAACAGAGAATTTATTTATAAGTCTGCCTGATAAATATGTTATTACATTAGTTATTATGAAAGGATTATTATGTCAGTAAAACAATTAGTTATTTCTACTTTTAACCAAGCTTTTAAAAAATATCTTTATGATGAATTAGTTATTGGTAAATTAGCACACACAGATTTTAAAGACTCAATCAAAAAAGGTGATGAAGTTGATGTTGTTATGCCAGGTTCTGTTACAATGTTTGATTACGATGGCGGAAACTTGAAATCTCCTGAGCTTGCGATTGTTTCTACTACAAAAGTTAAAATTAATCGTGGTAAAGCTTTTCACTTTGAGTTGAGTGCCGTTGAAGAAAAACAAATTAAAGATGCTAAAAAAGATGATGACAAAATGAATCTTGCTAAAGATTATACCGAAGATGCTATCAAGCAGTTTGCTGCAGGTATTGATACTGCGTATGGTAATTTATACACTCGTGCTGCTCATTATCTTGATGATAACGGTAAAGCAATTACTCTTGATGCTGATTATGCAAAAGAAATTCTTGCATATATGCAAGCTTTGTTTAAAAAAGGTGATGGAAAAGGTCATACAAACTGGATTGATGGAAATATGGTTTGTATAGTTCCGCCTGAATATCAGTTTTATCTAGGAAAATTAGAAGACCTTAAATATGTTGAATCAGGTCACGATAAAATGTCTAAAGGTTATGTAGGGCATCTATGTGGCTGGGAAATCCTTGTTTCTAACAATATTGCTCAACCTGAAGATGGTGTGTTCTATCCGTTATTTGGTATCAAGAATAAAACTCTTGCTGGTGGGGTCTCTGCTGATTTGAATACACAAGCTTATACTCCTGAGAATAGTTTTAATACTCGTTACAAAGGGTATGGTTTATATGGGGTTGGTGCTCCTCGTGCAGATTTCTTAGGTACTGTAAAAATAAAAGCACCGTTATCGTTATCTGTTCGTAACTAAATCAGATATCACGTTTGCGATACCGTAGTTGTCGCAAGTTTATTATTAAATATTGGTTATACATAATTTGAAAGGACTTTTTATGACTAGAGATAATATTTCGGTTCAATATCCGAAAATGGAAAATACTCAATCTGTTGCTACTGTTAAAGTTACAAAAGATAATGTGGTTCAAGCAAATGGGGTTTGTGTTGAAAAAGCGTTTGCAAATAAAAATAATTCCCTTGCAATTTGTATTGAAAATTCTTCTACTTCTGCTTCAGAGGTAATTTTCAAAGCTGGTGATAATTTCCCAAATGCAAAACTAGGAGATTTGAAAATTGATGTTGAACCATCTTCTGTGAATGTCGTTCAATTCCAAGATTTATCCAGATTTGAAAATAAAGACGGTAGTCTATATATTGATTTTAAAGCTGGATTTACCGGAAAGATTTTTGCAGTCGCAAAATCAGTTGAAATTGAATAATACTGTTTATTATATCTTCTCCTTTTTGGGGTTTGTGAAAATATCGCAAACCCCTCTTTTTAATCAAATGAGGTTTTATTATGAAAATAAGAAATAAAAAGACAAATAATATATTCAATCTTCCAAAAGCAGAAGTTGAAACTCTATTAGAGGCTAATCCTGAATTGTATGAAAAGATGACAACAACTAAAACAAAGAAAAATGCTTGTAATATATTTCCTATGTATGAACAAAATACAATATTACCTTTGATTTGGGAAAAATAGGATATTAAGAATTTAATGGAAGAAATGAAGAACAATATAGTCAATTATGATTAAAAGCAGTGTAACTATATAAGATGCGATAAATATTATAAACAATGTTTTTACAATGAGCTTTGGAGTTATTTTTATTTTTGATAAGTTTAGTTTGTTCATAGGATTATTATACTTCATATTTTAATGAAATGTAGGTATATATTTTCAGGTTTTTGAGGGTAAATAAAAAATCAGCATTGACAGATTCCGTATCAAGTACGGAATGACTGATTGATATTTGAGAAGATTACTTTTGGGTTTCCGGTTATGTTCGTAGTTGTGGTGCGAAGCATGGGAAATAGTTAGGGTTTATCTAAAAAGTTATTAATATAATTATCCAAGATATAAATTAAAATTATATGTGGCAAGCCGATATATAGTATTGGTACTTTCTGCTCCATTATGAGATATTTGTAAAATAAATACATAATGCTGGTGCATATAATTGTTTCTAAAATATAAAATATTATATTACACCAATGTCCTTTAGGTATATGACTGATTTTTAGTTGGAAAATATAAAAACCGATAATAAAAAGAACAACCGGCAAATAATATGTGTAGAATAAATCATTTAGCATCATCGGATCAAAGACACGGATTGTAATATAAAAATACCCGTATAAACTTATAATACTACCGATAAACAAGATGATTGAAATGATTTGTATATAAGTATTTGTACACAAAGGATTGTTTATACGAAAGTGTGGATTGTTTTGTTCTTTTCTTATAAATTTTGTGGTTAATAACAGTCCATATATTGTCAAAGTAAGACAACAAGTTATTAAGTAAAAAACTTGTGATATTGCACTTTCAAGATATAAGTTGTGTCCTGTTATGCAAATTAATAACATACAAATACAAAATAATAGAAAATTAGAGCCTAATATCAGTGCTTCAAGAAGAATGACTGAATAAAAGCTGTATCGTGTAGTTAGGTTGTCTAAAAAGTTTTTTACTTTGTTCATAGGATTATTATACAAGGTTTTGTTTAGGATACAACAATATGTTTACAGGTGTTTGAGGAGTAGGTGCAGTATGTTCGGATTGTAATAAAAGAAAGCACATAGGTACAAAGGATAAATTATAGCAAGTGCAATTAATATTTTTGTAAGATGTTTTTT
>CAKUVB010000145.1 GCA_934693215.1 uncultured Candidatus Melainabacteria bacterium | reverse complement strand
AGAAGCAGATGCTGATTCTTTACATGTAAGATTAGCTACAGATGCTTATTGTATAGGGCCAGCTCCTAGTAACAAAAGTTATTTGAGTATCCCTGCGATAATGTCTACTGCAATTATGACTGGTGCAGATGCCATTCACCCCGGATATGGTTTTATGTCAGAAAGAGCTGACTTTGTTGATATATGTGATCAACATGGTATCAAGTTTATTGGACCAACTGCAGCTGCAATGAGAAAAATGGGTGATAAAGCTACTGCAAGAAAAACAATGATAGAAAATGATGTACCGGTAACTCCGGGTACTGGTATTGTAAAGACTGTAGAAGAAGTACAAGCCTTCGCTAATAGGGTTGGATATCCTATTATATTAAAAGCTACTGCTGGTGGCGGTGGTAAAGGTATGAGAATTTGTAGAGAAGATGCTGACGTAGAAGTTAATTTGAATCTTTGTCAGTCAGAGGCTCAAAACTTCTTTGGAAACCCTGATGTTTATGCAGAAAAATACTTAGAAAATCCTAGACATATTGAAGTTCAAATTCTTGCGGACCAATATGGTAATGTAATTCACTTAGGTGAAAGAGATTGTTCTATCCAAAGAAGACACCAAAAATTATTAGAAGAAGCACCATCTCCTGCTATTGATGAAGAAACAAGAAAAGAAATGGGTGCTGCAGCTGTAAGAGCCGCAAAAGCTATTAATTATGAAGGTGCTGGAACTTGTGAATTCTTGCTTGACCATGATGGAAAATGGTATTTCATGGAAATGAATACTAGGGTTCAGGTAGAACATTGTGTTACTGAGATGATTTCACAAATTGATATTGTAAGAGAACAAATTCTTGTTGCTGCCGGAGAAAAATTAGGATATACACAAGAAGATGTAAGATTAAGAGGTCATGCTATTGAATGTCGTATTAATGCTGAAGACCCTGAAAAAGATTTCATGCCATGTCCTGGTAAAATAGATGGTTATTTTGCTCCGGGAGGTTTTGGAATAAGAGTAGATTCTCATGTTTATCCTGGATACTCAATTCCACCTTATTATGATTCAATGATAGGTAAATTGATATGTTGGGGCGAAACCAGAAATGCAGCTAGACGTAGAATGTATCAAGCCTTGAAAGAATATGTTGTTACCGGTATTAAAACAACAATTCCATTCCATCAAGAAATTGTGGAAGATGAAGTGTTTATCAGCGGAAAATTTAATACTGGTTTTATTGAAGATTTTTATAAACGTAAAGGTAAATAATTTATATTAACGTATAGATTACAGATGTTTTATTTTGCGTGAGGGTGTGCAGTATTGTAAACCTCTTTAAGATGTTGTGTAGAAATGTGGGTGTATATTTGGGTATTAGATATACTTGCGTGTCCTAATAATTCTTGTACAACCCTTAAATCTGCACCATGTTCGATTAGTCTTGTTGCAAAACTGTGTCTGAACATGTGTGGTGTCACATGCTTTGGGAGTTGAATTCGCTCAACGATTTCGTTAATTACGTTTCTGATTGTGCGAGTTTGAAGTCTGTATCCTGTATTATTAATAAAAACAGGACTGTTTTCATCGTTGTTAATTTTTATCCCGTTACAGCCTGGGATAAGTGGTCTAGCTGTATTTATGTATTGTTGTAGGAATTTTTTTGCACGTTTTGAAATAAGTACAATTCGTTCCTTTGCACCTTTACCAAAAACTTTTATTTCATCATTTTCGAGTTCTAAATCCCCAAAATTAAGTCCGCTAAGTTCTGAAACACGCATGCCGGTAGCCCACAAAAGTTCTAAAATTGCTTTGTTTCGAAAACCTGCAGGAGTTGTAATATGAACATTATCCAAAATTCGTTCCATTTCATCATCTGTTAGAAACTTAGGCAAGGATTTATTTTTCTTTGGTGCAATTAAATTACTTGCAGGGTTATTGTCTATAATACGTTCTCTATATAAGTATTTGTAAAATCCTCTAAGTGAGGCTATTTTTCTTAATATTGTAGTTTTTTTATATTCAAATCGTTGAATAAAGTGCATGTATTCACGTAATTTGTTCAAATCTGTTGTTATACAATTTGAATTTATCCAAATTAAAAAACTTACAATGTCAGATTTGTAGGCTTTTATAGTATGTTCAGAGTAATTTTTTTCAAAAGATAAGTATGTCAAAAAGTCCTCTATGTATTGTTTTTGCTCTTTATTTAGCCCCATTTCATTTAATCCTTTTATGTTGCAATTTGTTTGACTATATTATACAATAACTTTAAGTTTGGTGATAGTTATGAGGTTGGAATATGAATTTAAAAAAGGTATCTGTTGGTGTTTTTGCACTCTGTTTAATGGCTAATGTTTCAGTTGCTGCTGATGTTAAAAAATCGAGTTGCTTATTAGATAAGAAAATTTCAGATATAAATTTGTTGTTAGAAAAGAATGAATATGCAGCTGTAGATAAGTTGTTATTGAATGCCGGTAATGATGTTCAATATAAAGTTCTTTCTGCAATATCTTTGACTATGCAAGATAAATTAGATGCAGCTCAAGATATTTTAGATAGTATAAAACCTTCAGCCTTAGATGTTGCTGATTATTATTATGCTCAAGGTGCGTTGTATTTAAAAAGAATTGACACATCAGATATGAGATTTAGAAATAAAAATGATGAATTAATTCAATTAGCAATAAATCAATTAGAATATTCTTTAAAAATAAATCCAAAAAATGCTAAAGTTTATAATGCTTTAGGTGTTGCTCAATTAAAAAAAGATGAGTTGTTTAAGGCTCAACAAAATTTTTCAAAGGCGATTGAGTTATCTCCAAAATATTCTACAGCTTTAGATAATTTAGGTACAATTTATTATATAACTAATGATATGAATAAAGCTGAGTCTTATTTTAAAAAAGCTCAAGTTACAAATTCTTCTTCATCAACTGTTTATTATCATTTAGCACAAGTATCTTTGAAGAAGGAAGATTTGAACAAGGCTCTTTATTATGCAAATAAGTCTTTAGGGTTAAAAAATGATTCAACCTATGCATATAATTTGCTAGGTGAAATTTATTCTAAACAAGGAAATCAGGCAGCAGCAATAACTGCTTTTCAAAAATCTATATTCAGAATGCCTGAAAATACAACTCCTTATATAAATCTTGCAAAAATATATGAATCACGTGGAGATGTTGATTTCGCTATAGAAGAATTAAAAACTTGTGATTCTATAAAGGGTGATAATGATTCTGTAAAACTTTCTTTAGCAGATTTGTTGTTGTCATCTGGTCAGTATGATGATGCTATTAAATATTATTCTTCTGTTTCGGATAAATATAAAACAGAATCTGTAGAAGGTATTGCAGCCGCTTATTATGCTTTAGCTACAGAGAGTGTTAATAAATCTATGTTTAGATCAGAAAAACGTTTAGTTGATTCATTAGCCTATATAAATCAAGCTATTCAAGAAAATCCTAATAATTTAGAGTTATATGTAACAAAATCAAAATTAGTAAAATTAATGAATAGTCCAGTTGAGTCTAAAGAGGTTTTGGTAAAAATAGTTTCTGCGCCTAATAGAACAATTGCAGATTTGTTAACTAAAGGTGAGGCATATTTAGCACTTGGTCAATATAGAGATGCTCGTAACATATTTGCTCAAGCGGTAAGCCTAGATAAATCATTAGAAAATAATTTATATTTGGCTGAGTATTTTACATATAACAAGCAATATAAACAGGCTTCAGATGTTTTAAAATTGGTTTTTGAAAAAGATTCTGCAAATCAAGATGGTATCAATAATGTTGCTTATATTAAAAAGATGTTAGATAAAGCAGAGTTGAATTATAAACATTCTGTTTATTTCAAAAAAGATAAAGATAAATTTTTCCAAAAAGTTTATTTAGATAAAGCCTTAAAAGCTGATCCAAATCATATTGAAGCTAATCTTGCTTTAGCTAAGTTGTTAAAGAAACAAAAAGATATCTATGGTGCAAATAGATGTTATAAAGTTGTTTTGGGTGCTTCTGATAATGAAAAAT
>CAKUVB010000144.1 GCA_934693215.1 uncultured Candidatus Melainabacteria bacterium | reverse complement strand
CATTAAAGATGGTGTACCACCACCAAAATATAATGTATCTAACAACTCACCTTGATAATAGTAATCTATTTCCTTCAACAAGGAATACAAATACCCCGTTTTTTTAGAAACAGTATCAAAAGATACAAAAGAACAGTATCTGCATTTGCTTAAACAAAATGGGATATGGATATAAGCACTTTTTACCAATTATTGTTTTCCTGTTTCTGAATTAATTGCGTCCATTAGACTAACAACATTCATTTTTTCGAAACCGTCACAAGAATTCCATAAAACTGTAGGAAGAATATCTCCAGGAGTTCTATTAGTAAATTGATATTTACAAAAACCTTTAACCATATTAGTTGTGCCATCTTGTTCCGGCTCAAAGTACTTACAATGTTGGCAAATTTTAAGAGTCATGCCATATTCTTCTAATTTTGAAGAAATTTCTTTTATCGCATCAACAACTCTTATATGTTGAGTTTTAGTCGCATATTTTTTCTTTTTGTTAATAAATACAACTTTAACCAATCCACTATCAGAAATGATTTCTAGTTTACAAGGATAATATCTTCTTCCATCAAACACAAAAACATTAACCATAAGTTTTTCGATTTTTTTAGCTTCTGTTCTACCAAACATAAGGTTTCTAATTAATCTTAATGGTGGGAAGTTATAAACTACACGACAAAAACTGTAGAATGGATATGCAAACAAATACAAGTGACCTTTTGAAAAGATTTTTGTATTTAATAAACTTGTACAAAAACTTATTGCAAGAACTGCAAACATAGCAGCTATTACATAAAGACTAATTGAAAAATAATATTTATATGAATAGAATCCTAAAAATAAGTATCCGATTAATACTGTCAAACAGTTTGGAGCAACCATAGAACATATTAATTCTGACAAACTTTTATTTTTGAACCCTAATTGCTTAATACCATTGATAAACATAGAAAATCTTTTGCTCAATGATGGAATGTGCATATCATAATGTTCTATATCAAGATAAACTTTTACATTTGCATCAAACATACATTTACAATTAAGTTTTGCTAGTAAAAGTGTGTACTTCAATTCTTCATTAACATTTTTGAAATTAACAGAACCGATTGCATCTATAATTTGTTTTCTAATCACAAGAGCATCTGAATTGATAAGTGTACTCAATCCTAGTCTTGCACGTGATTTTTGAATAAAATTATTTTTATATTGATTGTAATTATATTTAATATTATCAATAAGTGATAACTCATCTTTGCAAATAAGATTTACGGCACCAGTAATAACATGGTTCGTTTGTAATGATGTATTAACATTTGCTAGGAAATCAGAATTTACATAATACTTTGCGTCAAGAAAAACATAAGCATCAACATTAGTAACTGATGACAATCTTTCCGTCATAATTGATATTGCTTGGTCTTTTCCAACCGTATCTACATTTTTGATATTCAAAACATTAACATCTAAATCGCCTTGAAACATCATCTCTGATTCATCACTACAGTTATCTAATATAACATTTAGTGAATAGTTTCTTCTTGGATACGTTTGTGTTTTCAACTGTTTTATCAAGTTCTCAACAGTTTTTGCGTTATTGTGAGAATATATAACAACACACAAATTGTTTTCTTTTTGGTTATAAGTATCACGAACCTTTTTAGCAGGTTTCAAACTCATTACTGTCAAAGTAATGAAATACAATGTAAAAATAGATAAATAAATAAATAATAGAATCATAATAGTCCTCAATAAAAGTGTAGTCTAAACATGAAAAATTTCAAACAGAAGGTAAAAAAAAGAGAAGAAATAGCTTTAATCTAATAACAAATATGAACAAAATCTTGATAATGTTACTAATCTTGACAAAGGCATGATAAATAATACAATATTATATGATAGGAGGAGAGTAATATGAAAAAACAACTAAGTGTTTTACTTGTAGCATCGCTTTTTACAATGACAACCGGCTTTGCTGCCCCAAATTATAAATATAATGGTGGAGCTCAAAACCCTGTTTATCAACAAAATTATTACCCAGCTCCAATTAAACCAACTGCATATAACAGCACACTAAAAGGTAGAGTTGTAACAGTTCCTTCCGGACAAAAAATGTCAGCTTTCGTTTCAACACCGATTAGTTCTGCATACACTACAGTTAGACAAACTATTCAGGTTTCTTTAGGCTCTGATTTTTGTTATAACGGCAACATGATTGCTCCGGCAGGAAGTACCGTATATGGTACAGTAATTGAATCTAGCAAAGCAAAGCATGGTAGCATGAACGGTAAACTTTGTGTAAGATTTAACCAAATAATAACACCTTACGGATTACAAATTCCGATATCTGCAATCATCAAAACAACGGATAATTCAGGAGTTCTTGTTGGTGGAACAAAAGCAGATGTAGCAAAAGATTATGCAAAAGATACAGTTAGCGGAGCTGCATTAGGTGCAGTTTCAGGACTTGTATTTGGGGCATTAGCTGGCGGTAATGTTGGCCGTGGTGCGGCTCTAGGTACTGCAGTTGGTGCAGGTGGCGGTTTATTAAAATCAGGTTTTGATAAAGGTAATGACGTAGAAATACCAGCCGGGGCTTCTTTAGACCTAGTTTTGACTCAACCTGTAACAGTAACTCCATCATCATACGATTATGAGAATTAGTTAGAAATATTAACTCAACTGGAGGATATGCTTAAATCATATTTTTTATAGAATTAATAAGAAAAGAAATTAAATATGGCTTTATTAGGAAACAGATACAATTTTATAGATGACGAAGAAGATAACGAGGAAGAAGTTTATACCCTTCCCGCAGTTGTTAGAAAAAATGACGATGGTATAAATTTCAAAAACTCTTTAGTTATGTCAACTGTACTTCACCCGGTTACAGTTGCGTTGGTTTGGTTATTTATATTTATTCTAAGTCTTTTGGGAATAAATTTCTTGATATTTAACAAACCTGACATGAATCACAAAAAGGATATCGAGTTTGTCCTTGTTGACCATGAGGCAATGCCAAGAAATCCAAATACAAAAAATAGAGCAGATATGAATTCTCGCTCTGGTGGTAAAAACAATCCTAAAAAACCTGTTTCAATGCCTTCAGCAAGCAAGTCTAAACCATCATCTTCTGCAAGCTCATTGCAAAAAATGATTCAAAAACAACAAAAACAAATACAAAGAGAGCAAAAACAAGTTATAAAACAACAACATGTTCAACAACAACGTGCGGCTCAAACACCTGCTCCTAGAAAGCAACAAACAAGCCAAGCACCTAGACCATCTGCACAAAGACCTGCACCACCTACGGTTGCTCCTAGTGCAAGACCTGTTTCTGCTCCTCCAAAAGTTGCTTTAAAACCAAGTTCACCATTTGCAGTTCCTGTACCTTCTGGTTTACCAGCTGGTAAATCATTATCAACAGGCCCTGTTGGTGGAACATCATCACATACAGCGACAAAATCTTCAGGTGGTTATGCCTCAGGTGGTGGAAGTAAAGCTGGTAGATATGCTCCAGCACCATCTTTAGCACCATCAAGAAGTGGTGGAAACGGTGGCGGTCAACTCGCAAGAGGTGGCGGAGGAACTGGTGGAAATGTCGGAAACCCTGGTGGGGGTGGTGGCAGACCTGGTATTGATGCCGTTAGAGAACCTGATTTTGGTCCTTATATGAGAGAGTTGCAACGTAGAATTAAACTCAACTGGAATCCACCAAAAGGAAACGAAAGTAAACGTGTAGTTCTATTATTCAAGATAGCAAAAAGCGGTAGAATGTTATCTTGTAGAGTATTAAAATCTTCCGGACTTCCGGCTGCTGACCAAGCTGCTTTAAGAGCCGTAGAATTAACTGCACCGTTTAGACCTTTACCGGCAGAATTCAAAGGACAAAGCATAGATATCCAATTTACATTTGATTACAATGTTTTTGGAGCAAGATATTAATAAAACAAAATAATACATATTTAGAAAGAGGATAAAATTATGGATTTATTATTACATTCAATTCAAATGGACTGGCCTGTATTGTTACCAATTC
>CAKUVB010000143.1 GCA_934693215.1 uncultured Candidatus Melainabacteria bacterium | reverse complement strand
CATCAAACCCATTTGAAACATTAGATGTTAATGGTGTTGGTCAATTGGTAGAAATGTCAATGGAAAAAGGTAAAAAAGTAAACCCTGCTTTAGTTGGTGGTGTTTGCGGTGAACACGGTGGTGATCCTGATTCTGTTAAATTCTGCCATAAGATTGGTTTGAACTATGTTTCTTGTTCTCCATTCAGAGTACCTCAAGCAAAACTTGCTGCAGCTCAAGCAGTAGTTGAAGCTAAGTAAAAATAAAAATAATAGTTTTTATATAGAAACGAACCTCTAAAATTAAATTTAGAGGTTCGTTTGTTATAAGGCTGTTATAATTCTAAAATTGTCATCCTAAGGAATTTATTTAGAATAGATATTTACTAGCATTCATTTAAATTTTCTAAGTTTTCAGAATGACGAGTAAATTTATACGCAAAAATAATTCAGGATAGTAGTGTCGTACCTTCTGAAGGACAAGTATTTTTTTATTTTTAGGGAGATTGTAACAAAATGTTAAAACGAATTTAATAGGGCTCAAATCAAGTTATAATGCCCTATATGATATGATATGATATGATGTGGTGGGGCGGGGCAATTTAATATAATCTAAAAACTTTATAAATATGTAAGGTTAATACATAGGTTATGAAAGGAATATTTATGTCAGTCGGAAAAATGTTTTTTTTGGGGCTTACTGCATATGCAATTTACAAAGAGTGTACAATGACTAAAAAAGAAAAATTAGATTGGTCAAAAAGGCAGGTTCTATCAAATCCATATTTAAATCCTTTAGGTTGCTACACTCATCTTGATAATGAAAATAAAATAAATGATTTAGATAGTCAACTTGTAAAAGATATTGTTGCCAAATATGATAAAGAATACCAAGAGGATTACAATAAGTTGACACAAGCAGAAAAAGTACAAGAATATTACAAAAATGGTGGTAAAGGACTTAATTTTAGTAATTTTGCTTAATAACCAACGAGGTTCGGAGATAACTCCGAACCTCGTTAATAAATAAATTGTTTATAATCCCTATTTCATCAATGTTGTCATAGGGACAGGGCCATCTTCTGAACACCAAACAGTGTGTTCAAAGTGAGCAGAAGGTTGTTTATCTTTTGTAACAACACCCCAATTATCAGCTTGAACTTCAACTTCATCGCAACCTAAATTTAACATTGGTTCAATAGCTATAACATAGCCTGTTTTGATTTTAGTCATATTGCCGACTCTTTAATTAAACAAGAATGGGTCTTCGTGCATAACGTGTCCAACGCCATGACCACCATAATTTCTTACGATACCCATTTTCTCTCTATTAGCAACATCTTCTATAGCTCCAGATATGTCATCAAGAACATTTCCTGCTCTCATTTTGTCTATACCAGCCCATAAAGATTCTTCAGTTACCTTCATCAATCTTTCTTTTTCCGGTGAAATTTTGCCTACTGCATAAGACCAAGCACTATCACCGACCATTCCTCCGTAAGTTGCTCCAACATCAATAGCGATAATATCACCTTCTTTTAAAATTTCATCTTTAGAAGGAATACCATGTACGACTTTTTCGTTTATTGATGTGCAAATACTTGCCGGAAAGCCAGAATATCCTAAAAATGTAGGTATAGCTTTATTTTCTTTGATAATACGCATTGCAATATCATCAAGTTCCATTGTGCTAATTCCAGGTTCAACAACTTTTTTCATTTCTTGATGAACTAGAGCAACAATATGTCCTGCGTGACGCATTCTTTTTATTTCATCTTTAGATTTTCTATTAATCATTTACTACCTTCAACAATCTTTCCCAAACTTCATCTATTGTTCCGTTTGCATCTATTGTTCTTAAAACATTTTTGTTCTTGTAATAATCAACAAGTGGTGCAGTTTCTCTGAAATATGTTTCAAATCTAGCTTTTGCTGTTTCTTCGTTGTCATCTTTTCTTTGTGTTAATTCTGTACCGCATTTGTCACAAACACCTTCTGTTTTTGGTGGGTGGAATTTGATGTTATAAATTTCTCCACATTTTGGACAAGAACGTCTGTTAACGATTCTTGAGATAAGGATTTCTTGATCCAAATCGAAATAAACAGCTTTGAAAGATACTTCTTTGTCACCATCAAGTTCTTCGTTTATCTTGGTTAGCATATCAGCTTGTTCTGCACTTCTTGGAAATCCGTCTAAGATATAACCTTCTTCACAGTCTTTTTGAGCAAGTCTGTCTTTGATTATTTTTGCAACCAATTCAACAGGAACAAGTTGACCTTTATCTATGTATTGTTTAGCAATTTTGCCGTTTTCTGATTCGCTTTTAATTTCTGCTCTCAAGAGAGAACCTGTATCAACGTGAGGTAGATTGAAATATTCAGCCAATCTGTTTGTTTGTGTACCTTTACCACATGCCGGTGGTCCTAAAAAAATCATTTCTCGTTTCATTGTCATCTCTCTTTCTAATAATAAAGCTTATTCTATGGCTCTATGATACATCAATAGTGAACTAAATACAACTTGAATAAGTGATAAAATAGTAATAATTTCTGTATTGTGATTTGTTGATTAAAAAACGGTTCTTATATATTATAAGAACCGTTTAAATTTTGAAAAGGTTGTGTTATTAACCTTATGTATCAATATTTGTTGCATATACTGCGTGAGTTTGAATGAAATCTCTACGAGGTTCAACCTTGTCACCCATCAATATATCAAACAACTGGTCACACATCATAGCATCTTCAATGCTTACTTTTAACAATGTTCTTGTTTGAGGATTCATTGTTGTATCCCAAAGTTGTTCAGGCATCATTTCTCCTAAACCTTTGAATCGTTGGATAGTCAAGCCTTTTTGTCCTCTATCATCAATGATTTTGTGGAGTTGTTCGTATGATGTGATTTCGTATTTGTCATTGTCTGTTTCAAGATTCAATGTACCTTCTTCTTCAATCAAGAAATCTCTGATTAATGGATAAGAGTTTTTGAATCTCTTGAATTCAGATGATTTTATAATATTAGATGTAATAATAATAAAATCTTCTTCTCCAATATCAAGTTTGATATTATATTTTGCATTTTCTGCATTGTATTTTAATTCAAGCTTGTAATTCTTAGCTTCTGTTACATTGTAGTTTTCTGCGTGGTCTTTCAAGTAGTTTTGCAAGTATTCTACAACTGCTGTCATCTTAGCTTGGTCTTCAAAATCTTCTGCAGTAATATCAGATCTCATCAAACCTCTAAGTACAACCTCAGGAATAATGTTCAAGATAGGGTTGTTATAAGATTTGTAGTATGTTGTCATATTACCTAACAATGCAATAAGTTCTTCACCTGTTTTGGTAATAGTTCTGTTTTTATTTGAAAGACTTAATGATTTAATACCACGTTCTTTTAACATCTTATCAAGTGCTTTTTCGTCATATAAATATTCAGAAGTTTTACCTGATGTGATTTTGAATAATGGTGGTTGAGCAATATAAACATAACCATCTTCAATCATTGGTCTTGCATATCTGAAGAAGAATGTAAGCATCAATGTTCTGATGTGAGCACCGTCAACATCGGCATCGGTCATGATGATAATTTTGTGATATCTCAATTTAGAAATATCAACTTCTTCAGGGTTTCGGCTGATTTTGATACCGAAAGCTTGTACCATAGATTGAATTTCGTTGTTTGCATAAATCTTATCCAATCTTGCTTTTTCAACATTAAGAATTTTACCTCTCAAAGGCAAAATAGCTTGGAACATTCTGTTTCTACCTTGTTTTGCAGAACCGCCCGCAGAATCACCCTCAACAAGGTAGATTTCGCATTTTTCAGGTTCTCTATTCGAACAGTCTGCAAGTTTTCCAGGAAGTGTTGAGTTTTCAAGAACAGTCTTACGTCTTGTCAATTCTCTAGCTTTTCTTGCAGCTTCTCTAGCTCTTTGAGCCTGTAGAGTTTTTTCAATAATGGTTTTACCCATTTTAGGGTTAAATTCAAGCCATTCTTGGAATTTTTCTTTGATTGCATCTTGAACAGCACCCATAGCTTCTTGGTTACCAAGTTTTTCTTTTGTTTGTCCTT
>CAKUVB010000142.1 GCA_934693215.1 uncultured Candidatus Melainabacteria bacterium | reverse complement strand
ACAATCAGTAAAAACACCTGAGTTAGCTTTTGTAACCACTTCTGCAATGTATTTTGAATTTGATTATGTAATAGATATCCCTGATTCAGCAGTAGAAAAATTAAAAATCGAATCAACTGACGATATTCTTGTATTAAATGTTGCTGCAATACCAAATAGCAACCCTAGAGGTACAAGAGTAAACCTTTTAGCACCGATTATTTTAAATACTGCTCAAAAAACAGGAGGCCAAATTATATTATCTGGCTCTGGCTATGAAGTAAACTTCCCGTTATTTAAAGATTAATGAATTAAGGATTAGAAAATGTTAATAATTACAAGAAAAAATGGTCAAAAAATCATGATAAATGATGACATTGAAATCACAGTTGTAGAATCCAGAAATGGAACATGCAAAATTGCGATTCAAGCACCAAGAAGTTTCAAAATTTATCGTGAAGAAATATATGTTCAAATCAAACTTGCAAACCTTATGGGGCAAGAATCTTCACCTGCTTTGTTGGATAAAGCATCTGAATTATTCACTAAAAAAGATGTCAAAATTAATACACAAATCAAAACCGGAGATGCTGACGAAGAAATCGAAATCAAAGATTCTCCTAAAAAAGAATGTAAAACTCGTGTATTTATAAAAAGACAGAAAAAAGATGAATGATTATAATTTAGCAAAAAAGAAACTGGAATCAGGTATAACTGATTATAAAGATTTTTTTAAAGAAAATGGCAATATTCTTGAATATGGATATTGCCTAATTCTTGAAGGACAACTAAACGAAGCTGAACAAATTCTTAAAACAATCGATTCTATTAGAGCTGACTGGGCAGTTAAACTTATCCCTTTTATGAGAGGTCATGTTGAAATACTTCCAACATATTTTCAAATCAGAAATTTTTTAGAAATTGATATTAACTTATTGTTACTTGCAAAACAAACAGACTCAATATCCTATATTCTTGGTGGAGCTGATATTTTGTATTCAGTCAATTGTGAAACATATAAATATATTGCGAGAGTAATGATGAATAACGGTTTTTATGATATTGCTAAAAACTACCTAAAAGAGGCTCGTTCAAATACATATAACGACCCTGAACTTCATTTTATGTATTGTCAATATTATATTAAAAACGGTGAATTTGATAAGGCTCTACAATCAATACAGGAATGTTTAAAGATTTTACCTGAATATTATCCCGCAATAAAAATTAAAGAGGCATTGCTTAAAGTCTAATTTATGCTAGAATAAATCTAGACCGTGCTCCACGGGGACATAGCGGACCTCTCGACTCGAACGCTTAGCGAGGTGCAGGGCCTACTGTGAGGCTTGTAGGAGTGCGATTTGAGGGACTTAGCGTTTATGATAACTCAATATATGATGGCGTAAACTGTCGAACCGTGTCAGGGTGGAAACACAGCAGCACTAAGGCAACCTTTACGGGTGTTGTATCATTGAGGAGGAGATGATAAGTTCTAAGGACGTATTGTTACCTGCCGATAGGTAGTGGCACGGTTTTTTATTACAAATCGGGGTTTTTAAATGAGAAAAGTTATAGCTTTAATTCTTGGGTGTTTGATATCAGTTTTTATATGTAAATATTGGTCTATTATGGCTTCTCACATGGATTCAAGACTTGCTTATGCGTTAATGGTATATGTTGTAGCTATGGGAATTATCCATCTAGGAGGAATTTCTTTAAAAATCCTTGCAGCCTTGTTTGTTATTATAGAACCTATTGCTGACAGATATTGTTATTGGTATGAGAATACTAGAATCTATGAATGGATTCACAGAAACGATAAACATAAATATTAAGAGTTGTAACACATATTTTAATCTTTGAAATTACAGTTTCTAAAAAAACTTTATTTAATTGTAACGATGAGAGGATGTTAAATATGGCACTTGGATTTACTCAGCACTACAAATCTGGAGAACAAGCTTTTGGAGCTTTGACCCAATCAGCATATAACCCAGATGTAGAAGCTGCAGGGACTGTTGCATCAGCATATCCTAGTATTATTGTTGGACACAATGCAACTATTTTTGATAAAAATATAAACTATGACAGTTGTGATTTTTCATCACCTGTTGTTATTGATTACAGTCAATACGCAAATATTGCAGAGGGTTCTTCTTCTGAAACGGCTGGCTCTATTGCAAGCATCGGAGGTTGTGACTTCTCAGGAGTTTCTACAACACCATCATCAGGTGGTGGTGCGGTCGCATCATTCTCTGGTGGAGGTTGCGGAAGCGGTGGCGTTAGCTGTGCATCATTCACATGTTAGCAATTATATTAAGAATAAGAACAAAAGAGGGTGACTTTTTGTCAGCCTCTTTTGTTATAAAGAGAAATAATGTATAATAAACTCAGTAAACAAATAAAAGAGGGCTGGCATGAAAAATTTTACAATCAGATTTCGTGGTGTTAGAGGTAGCTATCCTGTAGCAAATGAAGGATTTTTAGAATATGGCGGAAACACGTCTTGTGTTGAAGTCAATATTGATGGCAGGTTAATAATACTTGATGCAGGTACTGGACTTATATCTCTAGGAGAAGAATTGATGAAAGAATACATCAATTCCGGAACTACACTTTCAAATAGAAAACCGGTTGTAGCAGCTGTTTTGTTAAGCCATATTCATCAAGATCATATTATGGGTATTCCGTTTTTCTCTCCACTACATATTGCATCTACAAGGTTAAATGTATTTGGCAATCCTTCTAGAGGAGAGACTTTAGACGAAGAATTAGCTCAAGTTTTGTTTAACAAAACATTCCCTCTTGATGCCGCAGATATCGCTGCCGATATGGTTTGTTCAGATGTAAACGAAACTAGTTATATAATAATTAAAAAAGATTTAACAACTATAGTGACAAATGTTTGCGATTTCCAAAAAATGAAAATTTCAGACGATGATATTATAATATCTTGCTATAAATCTTTTGCTCACCCACAGAACGGAGTAATTGTTTATAAGATAGAATATAAAGGAAAATCTTTAGTTTATGCAACAGATAAAGAAAGTTATATTGGAGGAGATGTTAAACTTGCAAAGTTTGCTAAAAATTGTGATTGCTTGATACATGATTCTCAATACACAACAGAAGATTACCAAAACTTATATTCACCAAAACAAGGATTTGGACATTCTACTTTTGAAATGGCAAAAGAAATGAAAGTTCAAACAAACGCAAAGACTTTAATATTCTTCCATTATGAACCATCATATACTGATGAAAAACTTGATTTAATTGCAGAAGAATATAAAGAAGAAAACTTGATTTTTGCAAAAGAAGGATTAGAAATTAATATATAATGAAAAAATATTTTGTAGTTTTATTAATCTTAATTTCTACCATTTTTTTAAGTGGGTATAAACGTCCGGATAAATTCCACATTGATGCAGTTACAAATGCCTCTCGACATAATGTTTTGGGAACGGAATATGTACGAGAAAGATGCTATTATGCGGCTATTCAAGAATTTAAGATTGCAATTAGCTTAAACCCTGATAGTCAGGCGAGTTCGGTATATTACAACAATTTGGGCGAAGTGTATATGAAATTGGGATTTCCTGTAGAGGCTCAAGATTGTTTTGAAAGAGCTTTAAAATTATATGGATTAAATTTTTTGTACTATCAAAACTTGGCAAAATGCTATAAACAAATGAAGATGGAACAAAAAATGATTTCGAGATATAAAATATCTAAAAACCCTTTAGACAAAGTTATGTTAGGGTTATTATATGCTGAATCAGGACAAACGAGAATGGGAATAATGACATTAGATGACTTTTGCATGAGAGAGCCTGATTTGATACTAACACATGGAGTCCGAAATTATTTAAGAGATTTGACAAAAAGATAAGTTGCCCAGATAGACTTATTTATGCTAGTATTAAGGTAACTTAAGAGTTGAGTCGATGTGGTACTCTATCTAAGCCAAGTCGATGTGGTACTCTGCCGATGAAAAATGATTAAGTATCATTTTTCGAGAGGGTTGTCCTTGAGACAACTTCCACCACTGAGACTAAAAATAAAACAAAGATTGAAAACTAAATAAACAAGCCAAGTCGATGTGGTACTCTGCCGATGAAAAATGATTAAGTATCATTTTTCGAGAGGGTTGTCCTTGAGACAAC
>CAKUVB010000141.1 GCA_934693215.1 uncultured Candidatus Melainabacteria bacterium | reverse complement strand
CAGCCGTAGAATTGATATAACAAACAGTTGGGATATTCGGATATTTTGATTTGAATTCCCTAAGCTGTTTTGCACTAACCATATCGGCCATCGCACAACCACAATCAAGACTAGGTATAAGCACCTTTTTCTTAGGTGATATAATTTTTGCAGTTTGAGCCATAAAAGTTACTCCTGCAAAAACTATAATATCAGCATCTGATTTTGCTGCTTGCTGGCTTAGATATAATGAATCTCCAACATAATCTGCAACCTCATCAATTTCAGCATTCTGATAACAATGTGCAAGTATTACTGCATTTTTTTCTTGTTTTAATTTAATTATTTTTTCTCTAATATCCATCGTTTCTATATTATATAACAAAAAGGCAGATTTTACGAAAATAAGAGAATTTAATTATTTGATATATGCAATATACTATTTTTGTTATACGAAAAATAATTAATATATTTCTTGTTTTGTAAAAAATTGTTAACATTTGATTAGTGTACCAGCAACAATAATTTTTACCGACCTTCTTTAATAAGAAAGGTAAATACATGGATTTAAGAGTTAATAGTATAAATAATCAAAACAATTATAGTAAAAAACAAAGACAAACAATAACAAATGCAGTTTCATTCAGGGCAATAAGTATCAATCCAAATGAACTATCAAAAGGTAAAACAAGTAATTTTATTAAGCAAGGGATTTCTAAAATTAAAGAAATTTTTCAAAATGGTGCGTCAGAAAAAATAACAAATTTAGACGAGAATTATGAAACTCTTACTCAAGAAATGTCATTTAGAAAAAAAATGGCTAACAACTTACCATGGTGGAGAAATTCAGAAAAAGCTTTGAGAAAACTTAATAAATCAGAAGCTGAACAAAAAAATGAATTGCTGTCAGAAAAAACAAAAGCTGTCCAAGCTCAAGTAGAAAGAGCTGAAACCGTCAAAAAAATTTCTGATGAAATAGAAAAAACTGTAGAACAGAATGATAAAAACAAAGCACTGATTAAGAGAAGACAAAGACAAGATTTTAATGATTATAAAGGAAATTTAGCTAAAACTAACGGGTTTTCTAAAATTGCAGGTTACAATTCTGAAAAAGAAATTTTAAATAAATATTTTATTTCAGAAATCAAAAAAGAACAAAACGGCGAGCAGGCTAATGTTCCAAATAGTGTATTGTTCTTTGGTCCGACAGGGAATGGTAAAACAACCTTTGCAAAAGCTTTTGCGAAAGAAACAGGTTGTAAACTTATTCCAATAAGAGCAAAAGTTTCTACAGGTTCTGATGCTGAAACTGATAAAATCTTTATGACAGAATTACATAACAAGGCTGAAAAGTCTGAAGAAAATTTTCAAAAGACCGGAACTCGTTCAATATTGTTCATTGACGAATTTACAAAGGTCGCTGACAAAGATTCCACAATCTTACCTGAGTTGACAGACTTTTTGAGTAATTGTTCTGATAAATATCACTGTACTCTTTTTGCAGCTTCAAACCACCCATTGAATATTGCATTACCAATGGAAGGCGAAAAAGCAGTGTTCCCTTATGTAGTGTCAATAGACCCTCCAAATATTGAGAATAAAACAGAAGTTATGAAGTTTTATTTGAAGGGTAGAATGCCAGCAGGTACCGATTACAAAAAACTTGCAGAATATGCAGATAAAAAAGAACAAGAAAAACAAAGCGTATTCAATATTGCACAGTTAAAAGAAGATATATGTTGGGAAGGTCTTGATAAAAAAATCACAACAGATGAAGTTTTGAATAATATTGATAATACCGAACCAAATATAGATAAGCAAGCTCTTAACAAATTTTCTGATGAAATGGATAAATTACTAAAACATGAAGTGAAGGAATAAATATGGTAAATAACATATCTAATCAATATAATAGCCAATATTTCAAACAGCCACAACAACCTCAACAGCCACAGGTTAAAAATAAAAACATAGATAAAGGGTTAACATATTTATCTTATGGTGTTTTGGTACCAACTTCGGGATTCGTTGGAGGAATGATTTCTAACAAACAATATCAAAAAAACATACAAGCATTGTCAAATTTAGTATCAAAGCAAGGTCATGAACCATTAGATGACAAGTGTTTTAATTTTAGAGATAAGGTAATGGCGACCTTTAGTGATTTGGTACTGAACGAAAAAGAAGGGCACCCTGTAGATATGCCAAATTGTTTGTTGGTTGTAGGTGATGACCCAAAGTATTGTGAACGTATGATAGATTGGATTGGTAAAACAAGCAATGCAGATTATAAAACTATTAAGAATGGTGATAATATATTGGCACATTTAGAACAATACGAAGAAAATTATCAAAAGACCAAAAATAGAACACTATTACATGTCAAAGATATGGAATCTCTAATAGACCATCACAAATCCGAAGATTGGGTTGTAGAAAGTATGAAGGATATAATGTCAGCAGCGGCAGAAGATTATCACACGACAATAATATTTCAAACGCAAGATCCGTCAAAGTTGGATTCAATAGCTCTACAGCCACATAGAGTTAGGAAAAAATTTAATATTAACGATATTCCAGAGAAAAAACTTTTGGAAACGGATAGAGAAATTAATGAATATGCAAAGAATCTTGCCAAATTAGAAAACTTTCCAAAAACAAAGAATAAGAAAATACTTACAGGTGTAGGAATAGGTATGCTTGTTGGAACAGCAGTGGCAACGGCAGTTAATTGTTGCAAAAATCTATATAACAAAAAGAAAAAATAAGGAGTAAATATGTTAGTCGGAGTACATGGTAATATTCCAAATAGAATAGCAAATAATTCAATAAACAATAGTAAACCTTTTTATAAAGGTAATACTAAATCAATAACAGATTCTTTTCAAAAACAAAATGTTTCTTTTAAAGGTAAGAAATTAGCTTCAGGTGAATATACTGATGAAGAAATAAAATTAATGAAAAGTACATTAAAAAGTTCTGATGAGAATTGGAAAGACGATTTGTATAAAAAACAATATAATCACTTATTAGCTAATAGAGAAACATGGGAACATGTGGGTAGATATGGCAGAGGAACGTTTGATCCTAATAACCCTGTTGAGCGAGTATTATGTGGAATTTTTACCTTTGGTGCAACAGAACTTGGTGTACAAATTGAAAATATAGGACTACGAAAAGATGCAAAAAATTATGTCAACCAAATGGATATATTAAGGGCGGATTTGCAAAATATGAAACTAAAAGAAGATGTTGCAGAAACACACAAGGCTGAAAAATCTGCCGAACATAAAATGGAGTATCTCAAAGGGTTACAAGATGTGAAAGAAAATCAGTTGCAACCTAAATTTCTTGATTTGGTTCAAAACGAGAAAGAAGGCCACCCTGTTGATATGCCAAATTGTATAATGCTCTCAAACAAAAATGATGAAATAAATAATAAACTTATAAATTGGACAGGTGAAAATATAAACGGTAAATTTATTTCAATAAAAAATGACGATGATATATTGTCTCACCTTGAACAAGCAGAAGATGATTACCAAAATACAGGTGATTGGAATCTTATTGCAGTGAAGGGAATGGATAAGTTAATAGATCATAACCAAGTTAAAGATAGAACTATAGAAAGTATGAAGGATATAATGTCAGCAGCTGCAGAGGATTATCACTCTACCCTGATATTCTCATCTACTCACCCTGAAACATTAGATAGTATTGCACTTCAACCTCACAGAGTTAAAAAGATTAAAACAGCTGATATCAAAACTCCTAAAGATATGGATATAGAAGATGCAAAAGTGAGATTAATGGATTCACAGAATGCAAAAAATACTCCAATAAGCACAATAAATGATTTGTTATTAGTTGCAAAAGCTGATGATTCTTTAAAATTATCTTGGGAACATACTCCGGAGCAACTTGAAAAAGCAGAAAATGTGATAACAAATACATTTAACAAAAATGAAGATAAGCATTATTTGAAAATGTACAATATTGCAAAAGATAATTTGGTATAGAATAATTTATAATTTTAATATAACAGGTCGGATAAAATAATTTTATCCGACCTGTCTTTGTTTCTTCGGGTATCGTTTTTTGAATGACATTTTCCTATCCTCAATCTAATTGTAACGAATTGTAAACATGCCTGTAAATCATGTCAATTCATGGTTTCAGAAATACTTTATATACATGTAAAGGTTATTTCAAAAAACAAATTTAGTTAGGTTAGTTAAAACAAATAGGATTGTAAAATACTTATAGTTTTACAATTCAACAAGAAAAAGGTTATAAGGTTAGGTAGGTCTATTATGGGT
>CAKUVB010000140.1 GCA_934693215.1 uncultured Candidatus Melainabacteria bacterium | reverse complement strand
GTTGATTGTAATGGTGCAGGAAAATTGTTGGATTTGGGGTTAAATGTTCCTGATCCGTTACCAAGTGAGTTTTTTAATATTTTTGTCAGACAAAAATTCTTTAAAAAAGGTACAATTTCCGGACATATTAATTTGAACAATAGAGGTAAGTATCCTGTATTAGTGTCAAATATGGTTGCAGAAGGTATAAGAATTCCTAGTCAAAGACTAAAAATAACAAAAGCTACTGTAAAAACTGATGATGACCATATCCATGTTGATGCTAACGGTCGTTTTAAACGTTCTGCATATACCTTCCATGGAAATATTGAGAATCGTTTGATGTTCCCAATAATCGTTAATCATGTGAATCTTACAATAGATAATATGGATTTAGCAAAACTGTTGGAATCATTTAATCAACAAAATACTGAAGTTGTTGCTAATCAGCCTAAAGAATCTGACAATGAAAATGATGATGCTTTTGTATTCAATACGGGATTAATTATAGTAAATGACTGTAATCTTAAATTATTAAAAGCTAATTTTAATGATATAAAAATGGGTAATTTGCATGCTCTGTTAACCCTTGATAAAAACGGTTTATTACAAGTGCAATCCAACAAGTTTGATTTTGCAGAAGGGATATCCACTCTTAAACTTCGTTGTGACCTTATGAAGCATAAATATTACGTAAGGTTAGGTGTGAAAGATGTTAATTCTGATTTAATAGCTTCTTCGTTGTTAAATTTGAGTAAAGAAATATCAGGAAAAGCAAAAGGTCTTATAGAATTGGAAACTGATGATTCTTTAAAATTAAATGGACAAATTTTGTTTGCCATAGAAAACGGTACGATTGGTAAAGTTGGATTTTTAGAGTATGTGTTAAAATTTGCATCTTTGTTTAGAAATCCAATGGCAATGCTTAGTCCTTCAACTTTTGTTGATTTAGTAAATATTCCTGATGGTAATTTTGATAACATAAAAGGTGAGTTACATTTAAAAAATAATGTGATAGAACTTATAAAAATTCGTTCAAAATCACCTCAGTTAAGCTCGTTTATCGTAGGGCGATTTGATTTAGACTCAAGAGATGCAATTTTAAGAATTTATACGAAAATGAGTAATAGGCATAAAGGTTTTTATGGGGTATTGCGTAATGTATCATTAAACGCACTTGCTAATAGAATACCTTTAGGAAATTCAAACGAAACAAATTATTATTCAGCAGAGATTAAACAATTGCCACAACTAGATGTTCCTGAAAAAGACTGTCAAATATTCTTAACTAAGGTTGATGGTGATGTTGAACATAATAACTTTATATCTTCTTTGAAACGTATTAAATAGAGAATGTTTGTAATAAAATATTATCAAAGGAGATATTATGAGAGATGAATTGTTAGCTATTGTAGAAAAAAATAGCAGAATTGATACAAAAGAACTTGCAGTTTTATTAGGTGTGCAAGAAATTGATATAATAAATGAACTTCAAAAACTTCAAGAAGATGGTATTATTTGTGGATTCCATACTTTGATAAATTGGGAAAAAACAGATATCGAAAAAGTTACAGCCCTTATTGAAGTTAAAGTCACACCACAGAGGGGGCAAGGTTTTGATACTATTGCAGAGAGAATTTATAAATATCCTGAAGTGAGAGCTGTGTATTTGATTTCTGGTGGATTTGATTTGTTAGTTATTCTAGAAGAAAAAACCTTAAAAGAAATAGCAAATTTTGTTTCAGATAAACTTTCAACAATAGATAGTGTGTTGAGTACGGCAACTCATTTTATTCTAAAAAAATATAAAGACCATGGTATTATGCTTTCTGAAAAATATGAAGATAAAAGAGAGGTTATTACTCCATGAGGAATTTCTTAGCTGATAGTATTGTACAAATAAAACCTTCAGGTATTAGAAAGTTTTTTGATATTGTAACTGAGATGAAAGATGCAATATCGTTAGGTGTTGGAGAACCAGATTTTGATACTCCATGGCATATTCGAGATGAAGGTATTTATTCTCTTGAGAAGGGTAGAACTTTTTATACTTCTAATAGTGGTTTGAAGGATTTAAAACAAGAAATTTGTAACTATATAAAACGTTCACAAAATGTTGATTATAATGCAGATACAGATGTTTTGGTTACAGTTGGAGGCTCAGAAGCTATAGATATCGGGTTTAGAGCAATGATTAATCCTGGTGACGAGGTTTTGATTCCTCAGCCCAGTTATGTATCTTATGAACCATGTGCAATTTTAGCTGGTGCAAAACCTGTAATTATTGATTTGAAGCCTGAAAATGAATTTAGATTGACTGCAGAAGAACTTGAAAATTCAATTACTGATAAAACAAAAATTTTGGTTTTGCCGTTTCCTAATAATCCGACTGGTTCAATTATGGAGTATGAGGATTTAGAAAAAATCGCAAAGGTTATTATAGAAAAAGATATTTTTGTTATGTCTGATGAAATTTATTCAGAGTTAACTTATAAAGATAAACACGTTTCTATAGTATCAATTCCTGGAATGAAGGAACGTACACTTTTAATAAATGGGTTTTCTAAGGCGTATGCAATGACCGGTTGGCGTTTAGGATATGCTTGTGGGCCAAAAGAAATAATAAAACAAATGATTAAAATTCACCAATATGCGATAATGTGTGCACCAACAACAAGTCAATATGCCGCAATAGAAGCTTTAAAAAATGGTGATAATGATGTTAAAGAAATGCGAACTGCATATAATCAAAGACGTAGATTTTTAATAAATGCGTTTAGAGAAATGGGTTTAGAATGTTTTGAACCTTATGGGGCTTTTTATGTTTTTCCTTGCATTAAAGAATTTGGAATGACAAGTGAGGAGTTTGCAACAAGATTTTTGCGAGAAGAAAAAGTCGCTACAGTTCCTGGAACAGCCTTTGGAGATAGTGGTGAAGGATTTTTGAGAATATCTTATGCTTATTCGCTTGAAACTCTTAAAATTGCAATGGAAAGATTGAAGAATTTCGTTACAAGATTAAGAAACGAATAATTTAAAAGGGTTATAATATGAAATATATACCATATTCTATCAGTTCAGGTGCTTCTAACATGAAGATAGATGAAGATATTTTAGATAATGCAATTTTGACAAAATCTCAAACTCCGATATTTCGTTTGTATGGTTGGAGTCCGAAATGTATTTCTTTAGGACGAAATCAAAAAGATACATTTATTGATTATGAATTTATAAAACAAAATAATATTGATGTCGTAAGACGTCTTACCGGTGGTAGAGCTTTATTGCACGATTCAGAAATTACATATAGTTTTGTTTGTAGTGAAGATTATCTAAAAGATGGACATAGTGTGATAATGTCTTATAAAGAAATATCATCTTTGTTGATTGATGTTTTTAAAACCTTAGGTATTGACCTATCTCTAGGTGGAGATAGTAGTGTTCACACAAAGTTTGATTATTGTATGCTGATTTCGACAGGTGCAGATTTATGTTATAAAAATAAAAAGTTTATAGGCTCGGCACAGTGTAGAAAACAGGGTTATATTCTACAACATGGTTCTATACTGTTAGATTATGATAGAGAACTCTTAGAAAAATTATTTAACGAAGAAGTTTCAACAAATTCAATAATTTCACTAAAAGAAATAAATCCAGATTTGACGATAGACACTGTTGTAAAAGCTTTTGAAAAGAAAATATCTAGCTTTTAACGAGAATATATTTATAGACTGCTTTTTTCTATATATTGTTCTTTTTCTGCCAGATGTTCAATATATTTTGACGCATATACTGCACTAATTGCACCATCAGAAGCTGCAGTTATTACTTGTCTTAGTGGAGTGTTTCGAACATCACCTACTGCAAAAACCCCTTCTATAGAAGTTTGCATTGTACTATCTGTTATAATAAAACCATTTTCATCTTGTTGTAGTTGTCCGGAAAAACCTTCTACATTTGGAGTAAATCCAATATATGGAAACACTCCATCAGTTTTTAGATTAGTTATTTCTCCTGTTTTAATATTTTCAATAACAATGCTTGTTACTGTGTCATTCCCTTGTATTTCAAGAGGTTTACAATCCCATATAAATTTAAGCTTATTATTTTTGAAGGCTCTTTCTTGTATGATTTTATCAGCCCTTAACTTATCTCGTCTATGAACAATATAAACTTTTTTTGCAAACTTTGTTAAATACATAGCTTCTTCTACGGCTGCGTTTCCACCTCCTACAATGGTAACAATTTTGTCTTTATAAAAAGCCCCATCACATACTGCACAATAACTAACACCTCGTCCTATAAACTCTTTTTCTCCTTTTATGCCAAGTTTTTTTGCTTGAGCACCACAGGCTATAATTAC
>CAKUVB010000139.1 GCA_934693215.1 uncultured Candidatus Melainabacteria bacterium | reverse complement strand
GCTGAGAATCTACCGCCTACATCATCATGAATATATAAATCACCAATCCAATTTTGTTCAATAGATGTACGTCTTAATTCACTTTTTTCACTATTTTTATCAGTTACAGCAATAAAATGTTTTGCTGCAGATTTTTTAGCTTCTTCTTCTGATTGACCTTTTGACATATAAGCTTCAACAAGCATTTGTTGAACTCTTAAGAATCCATCTTTTGTTTCAAAAGTAGAACCTGATTTTGATGCAATCATAAAGTTTGAATTAGTAACATCATGATTCAATTTTGTTAAAAATCTTTCTAAACTAATAGAATCAACATCAGAATAAAACTCAACTTTGTCAGAGTTTATGTTCAAACCGTTGATTGAAAGCATATGTTCAACGGTATGTTTTGAACCACCAATACCCATAACACTTAATTTTTCTGCATTAGTTTGTTTTTTGAAGTTTTCTGCCATCAAGTACAAATCATCTAATCTTTTTAATTGTTCTTGAGGAAGATTTACCCAATTCAAGAAATAACCTTGTTTGTTAGCTCTTGATTCTAATTCGCTAACGAATTCAGCTACTTTTGATGAGTATTTGCTGAAATCGATTCCATAAAAACTTGTTTTTAAAACTGACATTTTTGTAACCATAATACCCTCTTTTTTATAAGTTAGTAACAAGAATATTCTAATATAAAAATGTTTTTTAAACAAAATAATGAAAAACTTATTTAAGTTCTTTTATCCAATCTTCAATTGTATATTGAAGATTACCATCGCCACGATTTGTAACAACAAGCGGTTTTAAAAGTTTTGAACCTTTTGCAAGTTCTCGCATATCTTCTGCAATATTATATTTTCCACCTCCACCATGAGTAATAAATGGAACTATTATTTTACCCTCGAAAACATTTTCTGATAAAAAAGTTTTAACTGCAGGTGCCATTTCATACCACCAAGCTGGTGTACCAACAAAAACAATATCATAATCTGATACATCGCAATTATTTTTCAATATTGGTTTAATATTTTCTTCATGTTGTGTTTTTGCTATACCATAAGCCGTTTCATTATAATCATTAGGATATGGTGTTTTTGTTTCTATTTTGAACATATCACCACCGATTATATTATGTATTTTTCTAGCAATATACTCAGTATTTCCACCCCATGAAAAATATGCGATTAAAACTTTTTTATCCCTCATATAACCTCCCTATACTTCGTTTTTAAACTTTTCGGCATCTAAATATTTAATTACTCTTGCGGGACTTCCCACTACAACTGCATTATCTGGGACATCTCTCGTTACAACAGAACCAGCCCCGACAATTGCATTTTCACCAATTGTCACTCCAGCTAAAATCGTCACATTTACTCCAATCCACACATTTTTCTTAATATGAACAGGTTTACAAGTAATTACAGGTCTGTCATAAAAATCATGATTGTTTGTTGCAATTGTACAATTTAATGAAATTAAAGTATTATCCTCAATTACAAGTCCTCCTGATGACATACATTGAAAACCATTCATCAAAACAATACCTTTCCCAAGTTTTATAGTATTGCCTAAAAGTGTAAAAATTGGAGGATTTATTACTGTCGTTTTATCCAATTTATTAAGAAACAACTCTTCAATTAATTTTCGACATTCAGGAGTCGTTGGCATTGTATTATTTATTTTAAAACAAAGTTCTGAACTTCTTTTCATTTCTTTTTCTCTGTTTTCATCTGGTATTCTCAAATCTATTCTAACTTCTTCCATTTTTCATTCCTTTTTTCTTTTTTATTTATACAATTCTATTATTTATATTTTTTACAAAAATTAAAGACCTAATTCTATAAAATTCTTATCTAATTCTCTCATTTTATGATAATATATTTTTGACATGAGGGTTTAATATTGGAAAACAAATATACGGCAATTAAAAATATTGTTTTGAATCATATCACAAATGCTGGCATTTTCACTAGCACTATTGATGGCTTAATTCTTGTTAGACAAAATGAACCAACAAAATTTATGCCTTGTTTTTATAATCCTACTTGTATTTTAGTTTTACAAGGTCAGAAACATATGCTTTATGATAATAAAAATCTAATATACAAAAAAGGACAATACGTAATTTCTTGTACTGATATTCCTGTATCTAGCAGAGTTGCTAAAGCAAGTGATGAAAAGCCTTTTATTTGTTTGGTTTTAAAACTTGAATCAGATTTAATTTCACAACTTATTATGGAAACAAAACCTAAACTAACGCCAACACAACAAGACAAATCTATTGCAATTGCAAATATTAATAACGAAATACTTGATGCGTTTTATCGTTTAGCTCAATTATTAGATAAACCTCAAGCTGAACAAAATATTTTAGCACCAATAATAAAAAAAGAGATTTATTATAGACTACTAACAGGAAATTTGGGAAAACAACTACAAACAATCAATACTAAAGGTACTCGTTCTAACCAAATTGTACATGCTATTCAAATTTTGAAAGATAAATATGTTGAGAAATTAAATATGGACGAAATTGCACAAAGTGTAAATATGGCTCCTTCATCATTTTATAGAAACTTTAAAGAAGTGACAAAAGTTAGCCCTTTGCAATATCAAAAACAATTAAGGCTAAATGAAGCTCAACGATTAATGCTAACAGGTCAATATGATGCTACAACTGCTAGCTATAAAGTTGGATATGAAAGCCCCACTCAATTTAGTAGAGAGTATAAAAAAATGTTTGGCAATCCTCCCAAAACAAATGTAAAAAAAATTGTAGGATAAAAAGCACAAATAAAAATTAAGAATATAAAAACAAATGACTCCTGTATTTTACAAGAGTCATTTATTATAACTTTTCTTGTAAGCTTTAGAATTTGCAACTAAAACTTACCCAGTTTTTATTTTTTATTACCAACATTCTTATAAAGTTTTGTCCATTTATCAGAATAAGTCGTATGCAAAAGTTCGTGAGCAATATGCGAGCCTGGTTTTTCTAAATGTTTTGCATACAATTCCTTAATCTCAGGATTTTCATGAGATTTTCTGAATTCTTCAGTTGCATCATCTTCATACAAGCCTTCTGCACGTTTTTCACGAACAGATAAATCATCGCAACTTTGTGGTTGACCACCACCATTTATACAACCTCCGGGACAAGCCATTACCTCTAATAATTGATAATCAGCTTTACCCTCTTGAATTTCTTGCAAGCATTTTTCAGCCTCTCTTAAAGTATTAACTATCTTAACCTTAACTTTTGTACCCTTCAAATCAAGTTCAACAGTTTTTACTCTATGAGTACCTCTCATTGGTGATATTACAACCTCAGTTAATTCTTCACCTGTAACCATTTGATAAGCTGTTCTTGCAGCTGCTTCTGCGACACCACCGGAAACTCCAAAAATAGTTCCTGCACCTGTATATTTACCGAATGGAGAATCAGCCTCAACTCCTTCAATAGATTTGAAATCAACACCTGCAGACTTAATTAAACGTCCTAATTCTTGTGTTGTTAAAACATAATCTATTTCATAAGAGCCATCTTCTCGTCTGAATTGTTTTCTTATAGCCTCAGCTTTTTTTGCGGTACAAGGCATAACTGAAACACTTACTATATTTTCGTTTGTAATATCTTTATAATATTCAGGCACGTATTTTTTTATAATCGCACCTAACATACCCTGTGGAGATTTACAAGAAGATAAATGTTCTAGCATTTCAGGGTGTTCTGTTTCTAAATACCTAACCCATGCCGGACAACAAGACGTGAATAATGGTAATTTACCACCATTAGAAAATCTATCAATAAACTCGTTTGCTTCTTCCATAATAGTCAAATCAGCAGAGAAATTGGTATCAAACACCAAATCAAATCCAACAGCTTTTAAAGCTGCATTAAGTTTTTTAGTAGAATTCGCACCTGGTTCAAACCCAAACATTTCACCTATTGCTACCCTAACTGAAGGTGCAAACTGAACAACAACCTTCTTATTAGGATTCTCTAACTCTTTCCAAACTTCATCTACTTGAGATTTAATAGTCAAAGCACCAGTTGGACAAACTGCAACACATTGTCCACAATAGACACATTCGCTTGTTGCAAGCATTCTGCCAGCCATTGGTTGAACAACTGTATTTGCACCACGATTTGCAAACCCTAAAACTTGCAAACCTTGATACTGATCACATGCTCTAACACAAGCACCACATAAAATACATTTATTCAAATCTCTTACAATTGATGGACTTGAATCATCAAGAGGTCTTAACTCTTTTTTCTGAACATATTTTGAAACATCTTTTATTCCATATTCTTCAGAATACTTTTGAAGTTCGCAACTCCCTGATTTATTACAAGTCGTACATT
>CAKUVB010000138.1 GCA_934693215.1 uncultured Candidatus Melainabacteria bacterium | reverse complement strand
GTATAATATTAGAAAGAAAGGATAAGTAAGATGAGTTTTGTACCTGTAGTAATCGAACAATCAAGTAGAGGAGAACGTTCATTCGATATCTTTTCAAGATTGTTGAGAGAAAGAATTATCTTTTTAGGAACACCTGTTGATGATATGGTAGCAAACTTGATTGTTGCTCAAATGTTATTGTTAGACAGTGAAAACCCAGAAAAAGATATCATGTTATACATCAATAGCCCTGGAGGAAGTGTAACTGCTGGTTTTGCTATTTATGATACAATGCAACACATCAGAGCAGATGTTTCTACAATCTGTTTAGGTCAAGCTGCGTCTATGGGTGCTTTCTTACTATCATCTGGTGCTAAAGGTAAGAGAATGGCATTACCTCATTCAAGAGTATTGATTCACCAACCTTTAGGTGGTGCTCAAGGTCAAGCAACTGATATCGAAATTCAAGCTGCAGAAATTTTGAGAATCAAAAAATCATTAAATGAAATTCTTGCATCTAATACAGGTCAAGCACTAAGTAAAATTGAAAAAGATACAGATAGAGATTATATTATGACTCCAGAAGAAGCTCTAGAGTATGGTATGATTGATAAAGTTATTACAAAAGACGTGTAATAGGAGATAAAAATGTCAAGTGATAGCAGATTAAAATGTTCATTCTGTGGAAAAACTCAAGACCAAGTAAAAAAATTAATTGCAGGTCCTGAGGTGTACATCTGTGATGAGTGTGTTGAACTTTGTAACGAGATTCTTGATGAAGAATTTTTCGAAAACAAAGAAAAAGATGCTGAGTCAGGTGAACAATCTATTGAAGAAGAATTAAAATCTGTTCCTAAACCACACGAAATAAAAGCATATCTTGATGAACATATTGTTGGTCAAGATGATGCCAAAAAAGTTTTATCAGTTGCGGTGTATAACCACTATAAGAGATTAGAACATAATAAGGATAAATCAGATGTTGAAATCCAAAAATCTAATATTTTATTAGTTGGTCCAACAGGTAGCGGTAAAACTTTGTTAGCACAAACTCTTGCTAAATATCTAGATGTACCTTTTGCAGTTGCAGATGCGACTACGTTAACTGAGGCAGGTTATGTTGGTGATGATGTAGAAAATATACTTTTACGTCTTTATCAAAATGCTGAGTTTGATTCTGCTAAAGCAGAAAGAGGTATTATATATATAGATGAAATTGACAAAATCGCACGTAAATCAGAAAACACTTCAATAACAAGAGATGTTTCAGGTGAAGGTGTGCAACAAGCCCTATTAAAAATGATAGAAGGTACAGTTGCAAATGTTCCTCCTCAAGGTGGAAGAAAACACCCTCATCAAGAATTTATTCAAATTGATACAAGTAATATTTTGTTTATTGTTGGTGGTGCATTTGTTGATTTAGACAAGATTGTTGGACGTCGTGTAAAAGACGGCTCATCAATTGGATTTGGTGCTAAAGGTGCAGGAACAAAAGCTGAAAAAGAACTTGAAGCAGCTAGAATGTTGAAGAAATTACAACCTGAAGATTTGTTAAAGTTCGGTTTGATTCCTGAATTTATTGGTCGTATTCCAATATATGCAGTTCTTGATGCGTTAGATGAAGAAACTCTTAAAATGATTCTTACAAAACCTAAGAATGCTATTTTGAAACAATATCAATGCTTATTGAAAATGGACGGGGTAGATTTAGAGTTTGAACCTGATGCTGTGGAATTAATTGCTCAAGAGGCTCTTAAACGTAAGACAGGTGCTAGAGCATTACGTTCTATTGTTGAAGAATTAATGTTAGATATTATGTATGATATACCTTCTAAAAATGATATTGATAAATTTATTATCACAAAAGAAATGGTAGAGGCTCGTAATAATAACAAAGATTCTGCATCGTTGATACCTTTACATAAAAAGGAAAAACAAGCAAAAATAGAACCTGAAAAGGATACTGCAGAGATAGCATAGAATTAAAATAATAAAATAAAAAACCCTCTTTCTTTTGAAAGAGGGTTTTTTATTAGTTTACTTTTGTATAGATATCTTCTTTCGAAATTTTGATATCTCCATATTTGTAATTGAGCAGATATTTGATTGCATCTTGCGGAGTTTTTGCTATATAGTATAAATCTTTAGCTGTATTTTTTGCAAAAGAACCTTCAATAATATTATCAAAAAATTTGAACAAATCATTGTAAAAGCCGTTTGTATTAAGAAAAACAATAGGTTTGTTGTTATATCCCAACTGTTTTTGAACAATCATTTCAGAAACTTCTTCGAGAGTTCCAAACCCTCCAGCGAGTGCAATAATTGAATCAGACAACTCGTCCATTTTTAGTTTTCGAGAACGCATATCTTTTGTCAAATGAAATTCATCACATTCGTTTGATGAAACCCCAAAGCTATGTAATTTTTCTGGCATTACGCCTAAAATTTTAGAGCCGTTGAGTTTTGAAGCTTTAGCAACTTCGTACATCATACCAACACGACTACCACCATATACGATGTCGAAATTATTTTTGCCTAAAAGTTCTCCTAATTCACGAGAGTGTTCATAATATTTTTGGTCTAAAGTTCCTGATGAGGAACAAAAAATGCAAACGGAATGTTTCACTTAGAAAGAACCTCCATTGATATAATATGTTGAGCAATACAATCCGGTTCCTTGTCTAGAGCAATCAAATTCAATGTCTTCCGGGCTTGCACCTTTACCAAAAGGGGTAACTTCATCTGAGTAGATATTCATACCGAAAACATCTTTACCCCATACATTAGGACCTTGCTTTCCGTTTACATCATACATCATAACACCAAGAATTTTCTTATTCGTTGCGGAGTCAATTTGGGGACAATCAAACCAATTGAAACCTAAAACTGCTCCTGAATCGGTGTTATATTTTTCTTTAAATATATAATTTTCAGCAGGTGTGTCACCGTTCATATATTTAATTTTGTATGAAACTACTTTGTTGAGCGGGTGGATTTTTACTAAAGCTGTAACAAAATCTTGCAAACACATATCTCTATCAGAAAAACTTTTTACAGATGTTGGAATGTTTGTAAAATCTGTATGAATTTGTTTCCATTTAGAGATGTTTCTAGCTTGAATTGTATCGTCAATAGATAAAGGTATTACAAGTAATGCAACCAATATAAAAATGACGAGCAATATTACAACTTCAATTAACGTAAATGCTTTTTTCATTTATGCCATATCCAATCGTTTTTTCTCCTGAATCAATGAATCATAAATCCATTCAGGTACAAAATTTTTACCAAGAATTATTTGTCCATTCATAATATTTGGTGCGTGAAAATCTGAACCACCTGTAACAATTAATCCATATTCTTCAGCTAAGGAAGAAAAATGTTCAATAAATGCAGGAGAATGTTTTCTATGGTAAGCCTCTATCCCTCTTAATCCACAATTTACTAATTTTGGTATTAATTCATCAGCTATTGGAATATCGTGAGGGTGAGCAATAACAGGAACTCCGCCGGCATCATAGATAATTTCTACAGCATCAAAAGGTGATACCGTTTTTCTTTCTACGTAAACCGGTGATGAACTGTTTATGTATTTGCTATAAGCTTCCATAACATTAGAAGTTCCGCCAACATTGGTTATAGCTTTGGCAATATGAGGACGCCCGATACTACCACCTTCTGCAACCATAGATTTTACATCATCAAATTTAATTTTAATACCTTCTTTTTTGTTTAAAAGGCTCAAAATTTCTTTTGTTTGTTTTATACGTGCTTGTTGTTGAACTTTTAACATGTTTTTAAAGTCGCTATTATTCACATTCATCATATAGCCAAGAATATGAACCTCGTGACCTTTGTATAATGTATTAACTTCAACACCTTGAAGAACTTCTAATTGTTCGTTATTTTTTTCAATATAATCTTTAGCAACTTTGTAAGACAAAATATTATCGTGGTCCGTAAGAGCGATAACTTCAAGTCCAGCTTCAACTGCTAAATCTACTATTTTTTCAGGAGAGAAAATTCCGTCAGAATAATACGTGTGAATATGAAAATCTGCCTTCATTTCACCCTCCTTTCATCATACGCTGTTTGTTTCAACGCTGACCTCCAATTCTTTTTCTTTCATATCTACATTTACATTAATTCTTTTTATCGCAGTCACAGTTTCATCAATAATCGAAACTTCTACTGCATTAATTACGCAAGGAGGATTGACAGCAACCTCGTATCTTTCAGGTAAAAGTGTTGTCATACGTCTTAATGAAGTTGCGTATTCCATACCTATAACACTATCTTTTGCTCCACAAAAACCGGCATCAGTAATATATGCCATATTATTGATAATTTGTTCGTCTGCAGTTTGTACGTGGGTATGAGTACC
>CAKUVB010000137.1 GCA_934693215.1 uncultured Candidatus Melainabacteria bacterium | reverse complement strand
GTTCTTGCTCACCCTGCTTGTTGTTGGGCATTAAACTTAGACAAATTTGTTGGTAAGCTGGTTTCGTATGGGCTTGACGGAATAGAAGTACACTACCCATACCGCCGTCATAGAGCAATTATTAGATTTGCTTCATTAAGACAAATAAAAGATATCGCTGAAAAATACAACCTAATAGTCACTGGTGGTACAGATTGCCATACTAGAAATATTATGTCATACTAAGAATTTTCTAAACCAGCAAAAAATTCTTTATTTGCATCTAATGTATCTTTTGATGCAACTATTGAATATACAGGCTTTCCTCCAAAAACATATTGTGCAGCTTTTTGTATATCTTCTCTTGTTATAGAGTCTATAGCTTTATATTTTTCATTTGCTCTATTTGGTCCATAAGGAGAATTTTGACCACTACTAACAATTTGGGCAATATGTTTTTGTCCATAAGCACTTGTTCTTAATTCATCTTTGAATTCTTTTTTTACTATTTCTAATTCTTTATCTGTAAACTCACCATTTTTCATTTTATTGATTTGATTAGTAAACCCATTTATTGATTTTTGAACATTATCATAAGTATGTTCGCCAGTATCTTTATTATCTGTAGTTGTTAAAATATTACAAACAACATAAGAATTATCACCATCTCCTGTATATACAGAGTTTACGGCATAAGCAAGCTTTTCTTTTTCTCTAAGATTATTAAACAAACCTGTTGTTTTACCTTTTGATAATATTCCAGTCATCAATGCAAAAGTTACATTATCTTTAATATTACCCGTTTCTTTAAAACTATAAGCCTGCATTATTTCAGCTTGAGAATGAGGAGCTTCTTTTGTAACCACCTGACTTTTTTCCATAGGCTTATGTAATTCATAAAGTTTTGGCTGATTTTGTTGTACTTTTGGCATTCTAGCAAAAGAATTCAATACACTGTTCTGAACCTTTCTATCTGCCATAGGTGCAGCTACAGCAACAGTTGCAGAACTATTTGCCATAATTTGAGAATAATAATCCTTTACATCATTCAACGAAACGTTATCTATATTATCCAATATATCTTTTGTTGTATATCCAAATGTAGAATTTGGATACATAGCCTTATAAATACCTTCTTTTGCATCAGGTTCTGAATGGGTCAATATTTCTTTTACGATATTCTTTTGTTTATTAAATGTTGCCTCATCAAAATTTGGCATCATCAACTGTTCTTGAGTAATATTAATAAAGTTTTGAATATTATTTGCTGGCATTTTTCCATTTATCTCAATTTTACCACCTTGCTTTACTGATATAGATTGAGATAAATTGTTTTTATCCAAATAATCACCAAACGCATCTACGTCTTTATTCGCAGTTTTATCTTTTAACATTCTAGTCAACAAAATTTCTACTCCAGGTTTACCCTCTATAGCAGTCTTTGGAGTATATGTGATATTAGCTTTTGCATTTGAATTTTGTGGAGTATCATAAAATGCTATATCATAATTATTATTCAACTTATAATTACTAATTTTTGTTTCATCTATTGGGAGAGAATGATTAACATTTCCCTTAAACGATACTTGAGAGTTATTAACTTTATCATAATTCGTTTTCAAAGATTCACTCGTTACAGATGCAGGGTGAACTACTGCTATTGAAGCTTTTGATGTATCCATATATTTATAAACGGCATCTTCAACATCTTTAATAGTCAAAGAATCAATGATTTTTTCTTGATTTGCAATATCAGAAACATCATAACTCAAAGAACCGCTTCCTATCATATAATTCAATCTTTCAGGGTCTTCATATCTATCTTGATACTTTGATTTTATTGATGTTTTCACTTGTTCTAGTTCATTTTCATCTTTTACTTTAAAATTGTTTAACTCTGTAAACACCCTTTTTAAAGCTTTTTCTGAATTAGCTTCCGGAGTATCTATATCAAATGTAATTGCAATACCATCAGTTGGAACAGTACTTACTTTTTCATAATTTGGTGAAATTTCGGCATTTATCTCTTTTAATGGCGTTGAAATTCTTGAATTTGATTTTAAGAACAACAAACTCAAAGCAACATCTATAGCTGCTTGTTCTTTTACATTATTATTTGCTGGGCCATTAAAACAAATTGTACTATTTGTAGAAACAGCCTTATCTGAAACAACATCTTTTCTTACTGTTTTATTTATTGGAGTAAGTTTTTCAAATCTTCTATCTAGATTTGGCTTATTTTCACCTTTGAAATACTTTGCAATAAGTTTTACAGCTTCTTCTGGCTCAACATCTCCAGTTATAACTGTAGTCATATTTGCTGGATAATAGTTATTTTTATAATAATCCATAACTTTTTTTCTATCTATATTTTTAATATTATCAACTCGTCCGGCAACTAAATCTTCAGAAGTACTTGAAATATTATAAAGATTTTTCTTTGCAATATTATTAGCCTTTTCCGGCATGAAATCACTATACATATTTATCTCTGAGCAGACTGGCCCATGTTCCTTTTCAACCATTGCATCAGACATCTCCAAATTGTTCATCATAGATGCTTGCATAGCAACTGCCGTTTCTAAATCGTTTTTATCAAACTGAGGAATACCTATTGTGTAATTAGTTTCTGCCATTCCTGTTGATGCGTTTGTTCCACCACCCATTTCTGCAGCTTTTGCAAATACATCACCAACGCCAAGCTTCATATAGCCATCTGTTCCAAAAGTTCCATTAAATGCCATATGTTCAGTAAAATGACTTATTCCTCTTTCATCATCTTTTTCATTCATAGCTCCAGTGTTTACATACGTATTAACATAAGTTTTTGGAGATTTCATTGGTGCAATCATTACACGTTGACCGTTTGCAAGCTTATAACAATGAACCTCTTGTCCATTTGCCATTTTTTCAACACCAAGCTTTGTATAAGCTTGAGGAACTTGTACATTAAAATCTGTCGTTACTTGAGATGGTAAAACTGTCGTATTTTGTGCCGTTTGACTTTGAAATGACACATCTTTAGCTTTACTTTGCTTGTTATATAAATTTATATGATTAATATTTGATGAATTTAAACCTTTTACCATATTTATATAAAGGCATCATCTCATAAAAATTTGATAGTTTAATTAAATTTTGTAACAAAAAAAATAAAAAATATGATTTCGAGTAAATTTTAATTAAAAAAAATACTTTATATATGAGTAGGTAATTATATTGTATGAATTTTGAAGGTTTAGTTAGAAATACATACCCCATAAATGTGGTACGTCCATACGAAAGTGTTAGGAACACTAGAATTAATCTGCCTAATACTCCTGATAGGGCTTCTTTTAATGGAACTCTTGATAAGTATTTAGATAGAAACACTCTAGTTGCAATAATACAATCTAACCCTGAAATAAAACAAATGTTAGCAGAAAAAGGGATACCACTAAATATTAATGTAGAAGGTTTCAAAAAAAATGTTTATAACCATTCCATAGACACAAAAAATACAGCTATTGGAATTTATAATAATTTGCCACAAAACATTAAACAAAATGCCAATGTCAAAGATATTTCTGAAGGAGCAATCCTTCATGATATAGGAAAAGTATTGATTCCTGAAAATATACTGACAAAACATAGCAAACTCTCTCCTCGAGAAGAAGATATAATGCATCTTCACTCCTCACTAAGTTCAGAAATACTGAAAAATCAAGGAGTTGATGATAATGTAATTAAAATTGTTAAATATCATCACCAAAACCCTACTCATACTGGTTATCCACAAATGCCAGAAATTGAAAAAGTTGGTATTGATAATCAAATAGTATCTCTTGCTGATAAATATTCTGCGCTTCGAGAAAAACGGAGTTATAAACCTCAAATGAGCGAACAGCAAGCTCTTAATATTTTATACAACGAAATGAATAACGGAATTTCTCCTGATGTGTATAATGCTCTCGTTAACTATACGACCACAAAGGGCAAAAACAATACGGTTACATTATCTAATTACTTAGATACAAAAAATGCCTCACCTGAAATAAATCGAAGTTCGGCATTTTATGCTTAATTTTATAACTTGAAACTACTGTTTTAAGAAAGTTTCATAGTTTCTTGCTAAAAGGTGAGTTCTAACTTGATTAATCAAGTCAAGAGCAACACCAACCATGATGATTAATGATGTAGCACCAATACCTTGCATAGTCTTGATATTAGTAACATAACTAGCAAAAGATGGAACTAAAGCAATCAATCCTAAACCTAATGCACCAATAAAAGTCGTCTTTGATAAAATCTTATCCAAAGCTTCTGCAGTTGGTCTGCCAGGTTTAATACCAGGGATAGACGAACCATATTTTTTCAAATTATTGGCGATTTCTTTAGGTTGCATATTTGGCA
>CAKUVB010000136.1 GCA_934693215.1 uncultured Candidatus Melainabacteria bacterium | reverse complement strand
ACTCTTAAACCGGTTTTGTACTACAACAAAGTCCCTATGGCTACTCCAAATCCTGAAAAATTCTATGTATATATTACAGATCCAATGTTAGCTACAGGTAATTCTCTTTTAGAGGCTATAAAATTGTATGCCGAAAAAGGAATTCCTCAAAAAAATATTAAATGTATCTGTATTTTTGCAGCACCTCAAGGTATAGAACTTATTCAAAAAGAGTTTCCTGAAGTTGAAATTACCGTTGCTGCAATTGACGAATGTTTGAATGAAAGAGGTTATATAGTTCCCGGCATGGGAGATGCTGGCGATAGAATATTTAATACAGTTGAAGCGAAAGGATAAATTATGAAAAGAGCAATTATTCTTGTTATTGATTCTATGGGAATAGGTGCAATGCCTGATTGCAAAGAGTTTAACGATGTTCCTGAATGTAATACGTTAGCAAACATCTGTAAATTTAACAAAGGACTTAGTTTACCAAATATGGCAAAGTTAGGTTTAGGAAATATTCAAGATTTTGAAGGTGTGCCAAAAGAAACATCTCCAATCGGACAATATGGAACTTTGCAAGAAAAATCAAAAGGTAAAGACACTACAACAGGTCACTGGGAAATAGCCGGTCTTGTTTCTGAAAAACCATTTGCTACATTCCCACAAGGTTTTCCTGAAAAATTAGTAAATGATTTTATTCAAGAAACAAAATGTGGTGGTATTCTTGCAAACCGTCCTGCAAGTGGTACTGCAATTATTGAAGAATTGAATGATGAACACCACAAAACAAAATTCCCAATAGTTTATACAAGTGCAGATAGTGTGTTCCAAATTGCAGTTGATACTGATATGATACCACTTGAAACACTTTATAAATGGTGTAGAATCGCAAGAAAACTTCTTGATGATGGAAATTATCACGTTTCTCGTGTTATTGCTCGTCCATATAAAATTATTGATGGCAAACCAACAAGAATTGGCAAAGATAGACGTGATTATTCGGTTGAACCAACAGGCGAAACTATGCTTGATAGAATTAAAGAATCAGGTGGAGAAGTTGTTGCTATTGGTAAAATAGAAGATATTTTCTCAAAAGCCGGTATAACTCATGCTATCCATACAGGTTCTAACAAAGAAGGTTTGGAATTGACAATAAAAGCAGTTAAAGATGAACTTGATTTGAACAGTATTAAGTATGAGTCTACTCCTCAAGATATGAAACCAAATAAATCGTTGATATTTACAAACCTTGTAGATACAGATATGTTATATGGTCATAGAAACGACCCTGAAGGTTATGGCAAGGCAGTAGAAGAAGTTGATAAATATGCAGGCATGATTATGGATTGCATGAAAGATGATGATTTGTTAGTTATTACTGCTGATCATGGTTGTGACCCTACTGTTCCGGGTACAGACCATACAAGAGAATATGTTCCGGTTTTATATTATAGAAAAGGTATTGAACCAAAAGACTTAGGACTACAATTAGGTTTTGATAATATTTCTAAAGAAATAACAAACTGGATATTTTAATATTTTTTATTTTTTGATATAATATTCTTGTAATAAGTAACGATTACAAATTTTAAATTACAAAAAGGAGAAAAACATGAAAGTAACAGTAGAAGATTCTTGTATCGCATGCGGCGCTTGTGAATCAATTTGTGACGCAGTATTCAGTATCGATGATAAAGCAGTTGTTAACGAATCAGCAGTTGCTGACAATGAAGATGGTGTTAAAGAAGCAGCAGATTCTTGCCCAGTTTCAGCTATTATCGTTGAATAATTAAATTTTTAAAATTTAGAAAAGATGCCTTAAGTTTTTTTGCTTAGGGCATCTTTTTTTTATGCTTTTTTAGGGTAAAAAAAACTAGAGCTTGGAGTGGCTCTAGTTGTAAGTTTTGTATACAATAATTTAGATTTTTGGTTTTTGTTGATTGATTATCTTACTTTAATCTTTGGAACAACTGACATACCGGGAACGACTATATATTCGTTTGAGTCAATTTTTTCATCAAAGACAATTTTTACAGGTATTCTTTGTACAATTTTTACGAATGAACCAACTGCGTTTTCTGGTGGAAACAAGCTTGATTTTGCACCAGAACTGCGTTGAATACTGTCAATTTTACCTTTAAACTTGTGGTTAGGGTATGTGTCAACTTTGATTTCTACAGGCATGCCAGGTTTCATACCTCTTAATTGAGTTTCTTTAAAGTTAGCTACTACCCATACATCATTAGGTACAAGTGTAAATAATGGAGAACCGGCAGTAACCATCATACCTTTTTCAACCCTTCTTGATGATACTGTTCCGTCTTGTGGAGCATATATAGTTGTATAAGAAAGGTTTAGGGCAGCCGCATCTTTTTGAGCCTTTAACATTTTTATATTGGCATCAGCAACTTTTTGAGCATTTTTACCATGTGATAACACATCTTCGTGAGCTCTTACTCGTTGAGCATTCAAACTATCGTATCTTGTAACTGCATTATCAAGAGTTTGTTTTGAAACTGCTCCCGCTTTGTATAGATTAGTATATCTTTCAACATCAGTTTTTGCGTTTTGAAGTTCTGAATTTGCAGCATCTAAATTTGCTTTTGCATTAACTTGATTCAAAAGCTCTTTTTGATAAACTGCATCTGCTTGGTCAAGTCTAACTTCGTAATCTCTTGGGTCAATCTTTGCGATTATATCACCTTTTTTAACCTGTTGATTATCTTTTACATATACTTCTATTATTTGTCCCGAAACTCGAGGGGCAACACTTACTGTTGTTGTTTCGATATAAGCATCGTCTGTTGATTCGTATTTCATTGAATCAAATAGCACAAAAAGTAATACTATTGCAGCTATTACAAGTGCAAATATTATTACAGGTTTTTTGATACTTAGTTTATGTTTCTTTTCTGCCATTTTTACCTCTATATCTTTATATCTGTATATCTACTATATCTTGAAACGCATCTCTCATTCGTCTGAGTACGTCTTTTGCTTGTTCTATTTCTTCTTTGGTAATTTTTTCAAACACTTTATCAAAGATTGGTATTATCTTTTTCAACCATGTGTGAAGAATTTCTTCACCTTCCTCGGTTATCATGATTTTTTTGACAAGTCTGTTGTTTTTTACATCAACAATACGTTTAATAAGTCCTTTTTTCTCAAGAGCCTCTAATAATCTTCCTGTATTTGCTCTGTCTTTAATAATAAGCTTTGCTAAATCTCGTTGACATATATCAGGATTAGCTGATACGACATCTAGTACAAGAAATTCTTCTGGTGAAAGTGGTGCTCCCAGTTTTGCAAACAGTTGTAATCCGAGCATTTTAGAATATTTTTCTGTTAGCTTGACCTCGTAAGCTAATGACTCTGTAAATAATTGATATCCTTGTATTTTGTTTGTTTCTTTCATCTTTTTCGCTATATAATGTTGTTTAAATAACATGTTGCATTTGCAACATACTTATGTTATCATCATCTTAAAAAAAAAGCAAGCACTTGGAGAAAACTATGAAAAAGAAGTTAATTGCAGGATTATTACTAACAAGTTTTATAACATTTAATACGGCACCAGCCTTTGCGTTTTTACGTTTGGGTGTGCAGAAAGATAATTCAGAAACTGTAAAAGCTCAAAAAGTTAAAACAGAAAAACAACAAAAAACAAAATGGACAAAATTAAAAATTACAAATAAATATGATTTTGTTAATCTACCTTGGTGGGAATCGTTTAATGATGAATATTTGAACGGATATATTCAACAAGCAGTTGAGCATAATTATAATTTACAAGCAGCATCATTAAGCGTTGATGAGTATTATCAAAGTGTAAAAGCTCAGATGGCAAACGAACTTCCGTCTGTTGGTGCCGGATTTATTCCAGGATATGGTGGAACACAACATGATAGCAACGGTTCAATGTTCTTTCCTATTATGGTAAATTACGAGGCTGATATTTTCTTGAAAAATCATGATAAAACAAAGTCATCTAAAAAAACTTACGAAGCATCAATCCAAGATGAAAGAGCCGCATATATTACTGTAGTTTCTGCTGTAGGAACAACTTATTTTAACATAGTTCAGTTAGATAAATTGATAGAAAGCCAAAAACAAATTAATAAATTGAGAAAAGATATTTATAATGCAATGGTAATCAGCAACAGAGAAGGGGTAACTTCGACCTCTGACGTGGTTAAAGCTAACAAAGCTCTTGTTATGGGTGAGGCTAGTTTATTAGATTTAGAAAAAACAAGAATACAAGCTCTTAATCAATTAGCTGTTTTAATTGGTGAAAGCCCTGCAAACATTTCATCTTTAAAACGTGCAAGTTATGATAGTATTGTATATAAGTTTAACGCACCAAGTGAAATCTCGTCAGAAATTATTACTCAACGTCCAGACTATTTGAAATCAGAAATTATGCTTCAAAAAGCTGGTATTGATGTGAAAGTTGCAAAGAAAGAGTTTTTGCC
>CAKUVB010000135.1 GCA_934693215.1 uncultured Candidatus Melainabacteria bacterium | reverse complement strand
CATAAGCTCTATCTGTAATAGAAAGTGTAGCCTTAGGGTTGTGGTCTGTTATCAAAACTCCTAAACCTTTTTCTTCTGAGATTTTTCTAATGTTATCTTTAATTTCACCAATCGCAATAGGGTCAATACCAGCAAATGGTTCATCTAGCAACATAAAATCAGGACTAGCTGCAAGCGCTCTTGCAATTTCTACCCTACGTCTTTCACCACCGGATAATGCGATAGAAGGAGCTTTTCTAAGTTTTTTTACACCAAATTCAACCAACAATTCTTCTAGCTTTTTCCTTTTTTCATCTACTGTAAGTTTATCGTTCATCTCAAGAACAAGCTTAATATTATCTTCGACATTAAGTTTTCTAAAAATAGAAGTTTCTTGCGGTAAATACCCAATCCCCGCTTTTGCTCTTAAGTTCATTGGCCAATTTGAAATATCTTCATCATCTAAAAATATATGTCCCTTATAAGGTTTTACTAACCCTACAACCATATAAAATGTTGTTGTTTTTCCTGCACCATTAGGTCCAAGTAAACAAACCACTTCACCCTTATTTATATCAAAGGTTACATCATTTACAACACTTCTATCTCCATATACTTTTATTAAATTTCTTGCTTCTATTCTCATAATCCAAACCTCTATAAAATAGTAGCATAAATATATAACTATTGAAAAATTTTTATATAAATGATACTTTAATAAAGTATTCGTTTAAATAAAAGAAGGAGTTAGAAAATATGTTCTGTAAATGTGATGAACTTAAAAAGAAAAAAAAGACTATTAGAAAAGCCTTAAAAGCTCTTGATAAGGAAAATTTTGTCCTAATTATGCATGGTAGTAGTTTTCCTGCAGTAGATGGCGAAAACACTGGTTTCGGAACTATGAATTCTAACGCTGGTAAAGCTGTTATTGATTATGCTGATGGTTTGTTTGATGCTATCCAACTTGGACCAGCAGGTAAAACAAAGAGCAGTGATTCTTCACCTTATACAGGTACTATATTCTCAGGTAATCCATTATTTATTGATTTAAAACAATTAACAACAAAAGAATGGAACAAAATATTACCTTTAGAAACTTTTAACAAGGTTGTTGAAGGTAATCCGAATAAAGATACTAACAAAACAGCTTATTCTTATATTACAAAAGCTCAAAATGAAGCTTTAAAAGAAGCATGGTCGAACTTTAAGAAAGAAAAGAAATTCAAAAAAGATTTTGAAAAATACAAATCTAAAAATGATTTTTGGTTAGTTAACGATTCATTATACGAAGCATTATCAATCGAAAACAACAACGATTATTGGCCAATTTGGAAGTCAGAATTAGACAAAAATCTTTTGAACCCAAAATCTCCGGAAGATAAAGCTAAGGCTGAAAAAAGAATTTCAGAAATTCAAGAAAAATATGCTGATGAAATTGATTTCTACAAATTCTGCCAATTCGTTTTATATAAACAAATTGAAGAAACAAAAAAATATGCTCTTAAGCACGATATTAAAATGATTGCAGACAGACAAGTTGCATTCTCTGATAGAGATAGCTGGGCATATCAATCTTTATTCTTAGATGGCTGGTTACTTGGCTGTCCTCCTGACTATTTTTCAAAAGATGGTCAAGCATGGGGATTCCCTGTTATGGACCCGGAAAAACTATATAAAGAAGACGGTTCTTTAGGTGAAGGTGGAAAACTAATGAAGAACCTATTCAAAAAAATGTTTGAAGAAAACCCTGGCGGTGTTAGAATTGACCACATTGTTGGTTTAATTGACCCTTGGGTATATAAAGCAGGGAAAAAGCCTTTAGTAGAACAAGGTGCAAGCAGACTATTCTCATCTCCTGAACACCCTGAACTTTCTAAATATGCAATTCCTACAATAGAAGATTTAGACCAATCTTTAGAACCAGATAAAGAAAAACGAGTAAAAACTCTTAATAAAAAACAAATTAAACAATACGGTAAGTTAATTGAAGATATCGTAATTGCAGCAGCTAAAGAATGTGGACAAGATAAAGATTCTATCGTTTGTGAAGACTTAGGAACTTTAACAAATCCGGTTGCGGCTGTTATGAAAGAATACAAACTTCAAGGCATGCGTTTAACTCAGTTTGTAAAACCTGAAAAAGAAGATCACCCATACAGATGCAAAAATATTGACAGAGATTGCTGGGCTATGGTTGGAACACACGATAATGAACCAATCGCAATGTGGGCAGATTCTATGATTCACACACACGAAGGTTATTTACATGCCAAAAATTTAGTTGAAGATATGTTTGCAGATTTTGATGGAAATAAAGATGATATTATTGTTCGTCTAACGAATGATTCTGAATTCTTACAAAAAATCAAATTAGCAGAAATGTTTGCATCTAAAGCTAAAAATATTCAGATATTCTTTACTGATTATTTCAACGTAAAAGATGTATACAACAGACCTGGAACTTCTGGAGATGAAAACTGGTCGTTAAGATTACCAAACAACTTTAAAGAGTTAAAAACAATTGATTTAGCTGAAATCTTAACTATAGCTATTAATTCCAGAGGCAAAAAGTTTGCACAAAAAAATGAAAAACTTTTAAATGAATTAAGTTGCTAATAATTTTATGAAGAAAAAACTTTTAATAGTCTTATTAGGTATATTACTGCTTTCCTCAACTGCGTTCGCAAAAACTGAGGAAGCAGTTATTCCTATGGACGCAAAACTTGAATATAACAATGCTCTTGATATGTACAAGCTAGGTAAATATGAAGAAGCTATTGCTTGTTTTAGAACAGCAATAAGACTTTATCCCGATTTTATTGACGCTTATTATAATTTAGGTTCCATTCTGGATTATCTTAATCAAGGTGATGAAGCTATATATGTTTTGAAACAAATTATTTCAAGAAAACAAGATGATTATGAAGCTGCCTATAAAATTGCTCAAATTTCTATAAAACTTGGAGATAAAAGGACAGCTAGTGAATATTTAGCTCTTATTCCTGCGACTAGTGAATTCTATATTCAAGGTAAAGAGTTAATAATGAAGCATAACCTTACTCCAACATCACCTGCAGGCAAAACAAAATCTAAAATTCCACAAAACAGTAGTATGTATTTAAACATCTCAAGTCCAACAGGTATTTCTACAGATTCTGACGGAAATGTCTATATTGCGAGTTTTTCAGATAATGCCATTATAAAAGTAACTCCTGACAATAAACGCATGATATTTTTTAAGAATTCTATATTGAAAGGTCCAATAGCAATTGCAAATGATTCACTGGGAAACATGTATATCGCAAACTATAATGCGAACAATGTTTTAAAGATTTCAAAAAATGGACATGCAGAAGTTTTTATCCAAAACGCACCAAAGCCTTATGCGGTGCATGTTGGAGGAAATATGCTTTTTGTTTCATGTCAAGGTAGCAATGCCGTTATAAGAAAACGACTATTTTAATTTCTCAAGGCCAATATATCTTGAGTTTCAGCCTCAGTAAGAGGTTTTGGACCACCTAAAATATAAGTATTCAAAACTACTTGTGCATATTGCTCTGCAAGTTCAAGTTTAAGATAAGCATCTTTTAATGTTTTACTACCTATAATAACCCCATGATTAGCCATTAAAACACAATCATATTCTTTAAAATATTTAGCGGTATTTTCCACTAACACATCTGATGACGGCAATCCATATTCTGCAAGAGGAATACCTTTAAAATAATAAACGTTTTCTGCCATAACAGGTGCCAATAAATCTTTTCTTGCTGATGCAAAAGAACTCAAATATGGCGAATGTACATGAATAATAAAATTAATATCTGGTCTTTGTTTATAAAATTCTATGTGTAACTTTTTCTCGCTAGAAGGTCTTTTGTTCGGAATCAATGACTTGCCTTCAAAATCCATAAGAGCAAAATCACCGTCTTTTAGATGACCATTGGCTGACCCTGATACTGTTATCAAAACTGTATCATCAATTCTTGCAGATATATTACCTGAATACCCCGGAGTATAATTTTTTTCGCCTAACACACGACCAATTTTAATAATTTGTTGAGAAATTTCAACAATTTTTTCATTACTAGATGTCATCTAAATTTTCCTTTATATCTTCTACAACAGCCTTTGTTAAAACACCATTAGTTTGCTGCTCTTGTTGAGTGTATTGATGAGCAGCTCTATATAATTCTTCATTTTTCTTTCTTTGTTTATTGAAATTCTCAGGATTCTTAATTACCAATTTTTCATAATCCACTGTTGTACCCTTAGGATCTACAGCCAAAACAAAGTTTATAAACGCATTTTCTCTAACAAAATCATACCCAAAATTTAATTTTAAATCTTGAGGACCAACACTCGCATAGAATGAACATTCTTGGAACAATTTATCATTATATGTATCATCTGTCAAAGTTACAGAACCTTGCCAAGCTAGAGTCAAATAAGGACAAACTCTTAAATATTCTCTTAAATACACATTTGAATGACCATAACGGTAAGCATCAAACACAGGCATAGGAGTATCATCACTGTATGCTGATAATAAAT
>CAKUVB010000134.1 GCA_934693215.1 uncultured Candidatus Melainabacteria bacterium | reverse complement strand
CTTTTCTACACCCATTGTGTGGATAATTTCTACAATAATCAGTATCAGACCTGCAGCAGGGCCTGATACCTGTAGAGAATTACCTGAAAACAAACCTACAACAATACCACCTATAATTCCTGAAACGATACCACTATATATAGGTAAACCACAAGCAATAGAAATTCCTATTGCAAGAGGTAATGCTACTAAAAAGACAATTATTGATGCCATAAAGTCTTTTTTTACAATATTAATCATTATATAAATCCTCTGTATTTGCTGATTACGTCTATATCCTAGCATATTTAATGTAAAAAATTCAATTAAGAAATGTAAAGTATTTTATCAAAATCCTAAAGTTTTTCAAAAAAATGTCGATATATACACCAAGGGAAATCAAAAAAATTAAATAAAAATACTATCACAGGGATAAGAAGAAAATAGAGAGGTGTGTAATTATGAAACGTATCGTCATAGTTTTATTTAGTGTGCTTATTTTTGCTGCAAATCAAGCATTTGCATCAGGATATAATGTAAAACATTTTTCCAATGATTATAGAATACAAGATGCTCTTACAGTATTGAATAATATAGGAGCAGATGAAGTTTTTGATAATTTAATAGACAAAAGTGTAACTATCAAATTCTGTGACTTTATGATGATAGATATCGAAAGTTCAAAAGATTATGCAATATCTTCTCTTGATCAGTTTGGTAATAGAGTAATTTTATTAAATGCTGCATATCGTAATTCTCCTAAAGAAGCTATAGCTTGTTTAATCGCACACGAAAGTTTTCATAAAGCAGATGTAGCAACATTTGCAGAAGAAGTTAATTGTACTAGAAAAGAAGCAGAATATTGGCACAAACTAAAACATAATGTTACAAGTAGTGTTGATAACAATTTGATGAAAAGATTAAATAGTTTAGAACGTATGTACCTTACTTCTGACCCTACACATGATAAAATATCTGAATCTATCAGAAACAATAGTTTTTATAGAGTTCAACTAGCAATGTATTAACCAATTAAAATATCCTTATTAAATAAAGAGAGTGACTAAAAAGTTGCTCTCTTTATGTGTAAAATCAAATAATATAAAGAAGAATTTGAACTTAATAAAATTTTCAAACTTTACCCATAATTCCATTTGTGCTAGGATTTTCTCATAAATAGTTTATATGAGGTAATTACATTATGAAAATGTCAAAACTTTTTGTTCAAACACTTAGAGAATTTCCTTCTGATGCAGAAGTTGTTTCTCACAAATTCCTTGTAAAAGCAGGGTATATAAGAAAACTTACATCAGGGGTGTACAATTATTTACCACTTATGTGGAGAGTGCTTAAAAAAGTTGAGAACATTGTTAGAGAAGAAATGGATTCTGCAGGTGCACAAGAATTACTTATGCCATTTGTTCAACCAAAAGAACTTTGGGAAGAATCTGGACGTTGGGAAGTTTATGGACGAGAACTTATGCGTCTAAAAGATAGGCACGATAGAGAAATGTGTCTTGGACCAACTCACGAAGAAATTATTACTGCAATTGGTCGTGATGGACTAAAATCATATAAACAATTACCTGTAAACTTATATCAAATTCAATCAAAATTCAGAGATGAAGTTCGCCCTCGTTTTGGTTTACTTAGAGGTCGTGAATTCATTATGAAAGATGCTTATAGTTTTGATACAACACAAGAAGGTCTTGAAAAAGAATATGAAAACATGGCGAAAGCATACAAAAGAATATTTGACAGATGTGGACTTCCTACAAAAATGGTTCAATCTGATAGTGGTGCGATAGGTGGAAGTGTAAGCCACGAGTTTATGGTTATTACAGATACTGATGCCGGTGAAAATGATGTATTCTATTGTGATGATTGTGATTATTCAGCAAACTCAAACCACGCAATTTCAAAACTTCCTGATGCAAAAACTGATGGTGCTGAATTTGGATTGACAGAAAAAGTGGTTGATACTCCAAACACTCGTACCATAGAAGATTTGTGTGAGTTCTTAAAAGTTCCTTCTAGTTTGATTTGCAAATCATTGGTTTATATTGCAGATAAAGAACCTGTCTTGGCTCTTATTAGAGGTGATAAACAAGTAGAAGAAACAAAACTTATGAACGCAGTTCAAGCTATTGATATAAGAATTGCAACTGCAGAAGAAATAGAAGAATTAATGGCGAAAAACGGTTTCTCTGCTCAGGCTGGATTTATTGGCCCTAAAGGAATTAAAGGAATCAAAATAATTGCAGATAACACAATTAAAGAACTTAAAAACTTTGTTGTTGGTATAAATGAAAATGATAAGCACAGAGTAGGTGCAAACTTAGAATCTGAATTAGGCGAAGTTGAGTTTGCAGATATTAGATTGGTTGAAGCTGGAGAGCTTTGTCCGGAATGTGGAAAACCTCTAAAAGTTACAAGAGGTATTGAAGTTGGTAATATTTTCCAACTTGGTACAAAATATTCAAAACCAATGAATGCGGTATATATGGACGTTGATGGAAAACCAAAACCTTATATTATGGGTTGCTATGGTATCGGTATTTCAAGAACTGCAGCAGCTGCAGTTGAAGCTCATTACGATGATTGGGGTATTAAATGGCCAATTTCTATTGCTCCTTATCATGTAGTAGTAGTTCCGGTTAGTACAAAAGATGAACTTCAAATGAAGGTCGCAACTGATATTTATAATGAATTACAAACTGCAGGTATTGAAGTTGTTATTGATGACAGAGATGAACGTCCTGGAGTTAAGTTTAAAGATGCAGATTTGATTGGATTCCCATTCCGTATAACTGTTGGTAAATCAATTCAAAACGGTAATGTTGAATTTGTCGTAAGAGAAACAGGCTCAAAAGAAGAAATGACACCTGAAAAATCCGTTCAAACTGTTATAGATGCGGTAAAACAAGCTCTTGGAAAATAGTTTTGGGCTTTTGCAACAAAGTTTAGTTAATTATGTTTCTTGAGTACGTCAGTTAATTCTTTGTACAATTTATCAAATACAGAATCCCAATTTTGAGGTTCTGATTGTCTAAATAATTTTACTGAATCGTACCAATCGCATTTAGTTAAATTTAAGTGCCATCGCCAATTATATAGATAAGGAAGCAGTACCAAACAAGGTTTGCCCATTGCACCTGCAATATGAGCAAGAGATGTGTCGTTACAGATGACTAAATCCAAATTTTCTATTGCACCTGCTGTATCAGAAAAATTATTCAAGGTTTTGCCGATATCAACAATATCATAATATTTTTTTAATTCTTCTATTTTTTCTGCACCTTCAAAGGTTTGGAAAGAGTAGAATTTAGTATTTGGAATATTGAATAGCTTAATGAATTCTTTTACGTCAATAACTCTTTCCCAATCATAAGTCGTGTTGCCTTGCCATTTTATACCAATTTTGAATTTATCGGTATTAAAGAATTTATCACGATAAAATTTTATTTTTTGAGGATTAGCTTTTAGATATTTGTCTTTTGATATAAACATATTAGTTTCATCAAGTCCTAATGCGTAAGGTAAACTCAATATAGGGATATGATAATCAAAATGTATATTTTTTTCAGGTTCAAAATAATTCATCGTATGAATATTTGGAAAGTTTTCTCTAAAGAGTTCTGTTAATGGAACTTGAGGTTTAAAAATTATTTGTTTACACTTTTCTTGTAGCATTGGTAAATATCTGGCAAACATCAAAACATCACCAAATCCAGCTTCATAGTATGTGTAGATAGTTTTGTCTGAAACATTTTCTCCTTGCCATAGTTTTGCTTGTTTCATTAGGTTTGGATAAGTATGTTCTTGTGTTAATAATGCACTTTTTCTACACATTCTATTTTCAAAAAACGGCAAACCTTTTTTATAATCCCTATTTTTAAGATACGCAAGTGACACAAAATATTTTGTATCACTATCATTAGGGTTGTGTTCAAGCACTTTGTTAAAGTGATAAATTGCGTTATTAACATCTCCTAAATCCGCATATATAAAAGCTATGTTATAATGAGCATTTGTGTTTTGTGGGTTTAGAGTTATTACTTTGTTATAAAAATCAATAGATTCCTTTAGTAAACCTTCGTTTTTATACGCAAGAGCAATATCAAACAAAGCATTCTCGTTTTGAGAATCCAGTTCAAGTATTTTTTTGTTTATCGTAATACCTTCTTGATATTTTTTTTGAGAAATTTTGATTCTTGCAAGCAAATCAAGTACCTGAATATTATCAGGAGATTGAGTTAATAATTCCTTGTATAATTTTTCTGCCTCTCCAAGCTGTCCTTGCTTGTGTAAATCAAAAGCTTGATTTAACAATTCATTCATATTTCGGATAGTAGCACAATAAAAAAATGCTCACATGGGCTACATGGTTGAAGTTACATGTTCCAATCAAAATTCTTTTCGCCATATTTTGGAGACAGCTCACCTGTACCTATAGCATCTAAACGCTGAAGCAAAGTTCCACCTTGCGAAGATGCACCACCTGTTGCAGAAATATTATTAGTACCATTCAAGGATAAAAATGCAGTTTGGTCACCCC
>CAKUVB010000133.1 GCA_934693215.1 uncultured Candidatus Melainabacteria bacterium | reverse complement strand
GACAGTGCCTGTAAAGCTGATTTTGTTTGACCACCAGCAGATGCAGAATACATTGTCGAAATTATTTTATTATTATAAGTTAGAACCAATCCTTTAGTTTCATCTACTGCTTTGTTTGTAGCTGAGGTTTCAGCTAAAACACCGTTATATACTTGGTCCATAGTAGAATCTAACAAATCAAAACCTTGAGAAGCATGTTTTCCTAAATTTGCTATTGCATAACTTCTAACGGCTATTGCTTGAGCTTTTAAAGCTTCCATATTCCAAGAGGAAGGCATTTCAGCAGGTGTTACACCTCTTACATAATCTTCAATTCCAACATCATTTATAACAGTCATATCTCCGTTATTATTGATTATATGAATTGTTCCTTTATACCATTTTTGCTTTACACAAATATATGAATTTGAATCAAATGTACGAATTGTTATTCTATCATTTTCTATTTTTATTTTGTCACTATCTTCGCTTCTGATTTCAAAATGATTTCGTTTAGATTTAATCTCGTAAGTCGTTAGTTTACACAAGGGCATTATTTGTTTGCTTGTTGTCGTATCAACAATTTGACCTTCTGTAGCCGTTCCAAAATAAACTTTATCATCATCTAAAACTAAACCTACTTTTATTGCATAGGCAGGTTGTATCAAAAATAATATAAACAATCCTAATAATATAAACTTCTTCATGATTTATATTATAAAAAGATTTTTAATCACAAAAAAGGATTAATTAGATGATTTTTCAGGCATAAGAACTGAAATTACAGCATTATTAATATTAAAGAATTGTTCTGCTGCATTATGCAAATCTTGTATAGAAATTTCATTCAAGATTGTTAAATAATCCTCAACTAATGATAAGTTATTGCATACTGTCATATAATATCCGATAGTTTCACCAATTTCAGATACTGTTTCTGCATTATATGCAAACCTTGATTCAATTTTTTTCTTAGCCTTTTTGAATTCATCTTCTGTAATATCTTGTTTAATTTTTTCTAATTCTTGTTTTATCAAAGAAATAGCTTCTTCTTTCTTCTCTGGAATAAAGTTTGCTTGTACAAAGATATTTCCACCATCTTTGAAGATATAATGTTCTGCATCAATCATATTAAAGACCGGAGAATGTTTTGTTTCAATCAAGTTATGATACAATCTGGAACTTGAACCTTCTCCTAAAATAATTGATAACATATCAAGTAAAATATTATTTTTTATATCAATTGCAGGTGCTCCCAAATACCCAAACATTAAAAACGCAGTATTTATACAAGCTGTGTTTTCAATATATTTAGTTTCTTGAGTTGGTGCGTCAATTTCATTTTCTTTGTTGATATGCACAGGTCTGTCACCAAAATCAAACAAATTTTCTAATTTTTCTAATACTTTTTGATTATCAAAATCACCCACAACAATAGTTGTCATATTATTTGGAGAATAGAATGTTTTATAATATTCCATAATCTCTTGTTGAGTTACTTGAGAGATTATTTCCGGAGTCCCAATAACATCTCGTTTGTAAGGGTGGTTTGTGTACATAGCCTTATTACAAGCATTATAAACTTTCGTCCAAGGCTGATCTTTTCGCATTCTTATTTCTTCTATTACAACGTGACGTTCTCTTTTATCAGTAACTGCAGAATCATTAATATCAAATGGAGCTCCAATTTCTTCAGGAGGTAAAACCGGATCAATCATCATATCTGCATGAAGTTCTAATGCTTTGTAAAAATCTTGATTATTTTCGCCTTTAGGTAATGTAACGTAATAGAACGTATAATCTTTCCAAGTTGCAGCATTAACTATTGCACCTTTAGATTCAAGAATTCTGTCAAATTCTCCAGCTTTATGTTTATGAGTACCTTTAAACATTAAATGTTCTAGGAAATGAGAAATGCCATTATTTTTATCAGTTTCGTTTATAGAACCTGTTCGAACCCAAGTACTAATATTAACTAGCCCACCTTCTTTATGAGCCAATACTATTTTATGTCCATTATCTCTTTCATAAACTTCTACGTCTTGCGTTAAAAACGGATATTTTACAGATATTTTCTTCATACATTACCTCTCTAGTGAGTATTATAACCGAAAAAAATCGTTGAGTATAGTTATTTACATATTGAATAAAAAGTGGAATAATATAATCTGTTAATATATTTATTTTAGGAGTGTTTTATGGGCTTATTTATAGAAGATGTAAAAGCAAGACAGATATTAGATTCAAGAGGAGTTCCAACAATAGAAGTTGATGTAAGACTATCAAATGGTGCCTTAGGCAGAGCTGCTGTCCCATCAGGAGCTTCAACAGGTGTTTATGAAGCTTTAGAATTAAGAGATGGTAATCAATTTGATTATATGGGGAAAGGTGTTTCAAAAGCCGTTGACAATGTAAATATTACAATTGCTCCTGAATTAATAGGGGCAAATCCTTCTCATCAGCAAGATTTAGATGCGTTAATGCTTTCTTTTGATGGAACAGATAACAAATCTAAACTAGGTGCAAATGCTATTTTAGGGGTATCAATGGCAATCGCAAGAGCTGCGGCTTTAGGTTATAAAATGCCTTTATACAAATATTTAGGCGGTATTGAAGCAAGAGTTATGCCAACTCCGATGATGAATATTTTAAACGGAGGTGTTCATGCAGATAATAAACTTGATTTTCAAGAATTTATGATAACTCCAGTTGGTGCAAAATCTTTTAAACACGCTTTAAAAATGGGAACCGAAGTTTTTCACACTTTAAAAAATATTCTAAAAGCAAATAATTTATCTACTTCTGTTGGTGATGAAGGAGGTTTTGCACCTCACGTTCATACTAACGAAGAAGCTATAGAATTAATAATGGACGCAATTTCACAAGCTGGATACACTTTTGATGATATAAAATTATGCTTAGATGTTGCATCTTCCGAATTTTATGAAAACAAAAAATACAACCTTGAAAATGGCAACAAACAACTTTCTCGAGAAGAAATGGTAAGTTACTTGGAAGAATTAGTAAATAAATATCCAATTATCTCAATCGAGGACGGTATGGCAGAGGACGACTGGAAAGGTTGGGACTTATTAACTAAAACTTTAGGTAAAAAGTGTCAATTGGTTGGAGATGATTTGTTTGTTACAAACACAAAACGTATAAGCGAAGGAATAAGTAAAAAGATTGCGAATTCCGTACTTATAAAACTTAATCAAATCGGAACATTAACCGAAACTCTATCAGCAATTGATATGGCAAAGAAAGCTGGGTATACAGCAATCGTTTCACATAGGTCAGGAGAAACAGAAGATACGTTTATTGCTGATTTGGCAGTTGCCACAAATTGCGGATTAATAAAAACAGGTTCTTTATCAAGAAGTGACAGGTTAGCAAAATATAATCAATTGTTAAGAATTGAAGAAGAACTAGGTAATGCTGCTATTTATAACGGTATAAAATCTTATAATATATAAACAGTTTGTATTTCTTTATAGAATGGAGTTTGACATACAAAAACTTTTATAATATTCTATTTTTATGGGTTACTATGTGTAATCTATGTAGTGTTAGATAGGTTAATCGTTCTAAAAACCGCAAGGTTACGATTCCTTAAAAAGAAAGGATACAAGAATGTACGCAATAGTCGAAACAGGTGGCAAACAATATCAAGTAGAAGAAGGTCGTTACGTTGACGTTGAATTATTAGAAGGTCAAGCAGATTCTTCTGTTGTTTTTGATAAAGTTGTTATGATTGTAAATGGTAAAAAGTCTAAAGTTGGACAACCTTATGTAGCTAATGCAAAAGCTGAAGGTACAATTGTAAAACATGACAAAGCTAAAAAAGTTATTGTTTACAAACAAAGACCTAAAAAAGGTTACAGAGTAAAACGTGGTCATAGACAAGAATTTACAAGAGTAATGATTAACAAAATCAGAACAACTGCTTCTAAAAAAGCTACAGCAGAAGCTGAAACTACAGAAGCATAAGTAACAGTATTAGTAAAACAACAACTAAAAGGAGAATAAACAATGGCACATAAGAAAGGTATGGGATCTACCCGTAACGGTCGTGATTCGGAAGCTAAGCGTTTAGGCGTTAAAAAATTCGGTGGAGAAATGGTTAAAGCCGGAAATATCATAATTAGACAACGTGGAACAAAAGTTCACCCTGGCAATAATGTAGGTATTGGTTCAGATGATACATTATTTGCATTAATTGATGGTCAAGTAAAATTTGAACCACACAGACGTGATAAAAAACAAGTTAGTGTTTACGCTGTATAATTAGATTAGATACAAAGTTAAAAAGAAGGACTCTTTGATAAAAGGGTTCTTCTTTTTTTAGTTGTTGTTATTTCTTTTTCTTTTTAGTCATCTTGAGTGTAGCGAAAGAGCTCTAACAAAGCTTGCCAGAGATTCTTCGACTAAAGGCTCTAAATGAACCATCTTACGACTGCACCTCGCATTAAACGGCAACGCTCCAAATCAAATCGAAAAGCGTGGTTTTCGATTATGATTTGTCGTCTTTCGCTTCGCTCATGCCTCTGCTCGGCTTGCAAAAATAAAACCACTATATAATAGTGGTTAAAAATTATTATAGGGAAATAAAATTATAGGGAAAAATTATATTAGAATCTTTTAATTATCTTCAGCTAAGATTAAGCATTGAATGTTTTGAATGAAGTTTCAATGTTTT
>CAKUVB010000132.1 GCA_934693215.1 uncultured Candidatus Melainabacteria bacterium | reverse complement strand
AACGACGAGGCTCGAACTCGCGACCTCATGCGTGACAGGCATGCGCTCTAACCAAACTGAGCTACGCTCCCATATTCAATTATCATTTGTTCATTGGATTGTCGCTCAGTTTGGTTCTTAATTTTGAACCGGCTGCCCTCTCGGTCGCCTCGTGAGCTACGCTCCCATATTCAATTATCATTTGCTTGCCGGATTGTCTCAATCCGTAAGTATATTGTAGCTTGCTAAAAAATAAATTGCAAGCAAAATTTTTAAATTTTTAATTTAAAAAATATTAACGGATAAATATAAGTTATAAACATTCCCATTACAAACTGATAAACAAATAAACCCGTACGTAATCCAACTAAGCTCGTAATATAGTCTTTACCATACATATAAATAAAAGAAAGTATCACTCCACCTACAACCATTCTTATTGATTTACGAAGAAAAGACCCTTTACCAATATCAAAATTTAAAAACCTTTTTTCTAACAACCACCCATAAAAAACACCTAAAACTCCACCTATCCTTGCAAATGTATCTATCTTTACAGGTGTTGGGTCAAATAAAATTTTTCCGTTCAAATAATCCATCGGATAACTTTTCAAATTTACATACAACAATAACAAGACACTCAACATCGTTACAAAGCATGTAATTATCAAATCCCTATTTTCAGCTTTTTGAACCCAATTATAAAGTTTATTTACTAAAAACAATAAACAAACCCCAACAACAAAAGATACTATTACATCTTGGGGAGTATGCACACCTACATAATTTCGAGAAATCATAATTAGAACAACTAGAGTTATCCCCAAGTATCTAATTATTTTATTCTCCCAAAATACAAAAACTGTAGCACCCCATGATGAAACTGCTCCTGCAGTATGCCCACTAGGAAAAGAGTATCCTGTTGCAGCAGGAATAGCTGACGGCAAAGGGTGAACCCGACTATCTAATATCCAAGGTCTATATATACATGCAGTCGTTTTCAAAAATATATTTGTTAAAAAACCAAAAGTATAACACCACAAAACGTACATACCTATTTTTTTATTTATACACCAATACAAACAACATATAAACAATACTGGTATTGCTATTTCTCCAAACATTGTAATTGTAAGAAAAAATTTATCTAAAATATGCCCAGAGAAATCTCTGAAATTTTGCAAAAGCAACAAATAATCAATCTGCCAACCTAACCAACTCATATAAACCTCTTTCGAAGTTTATTATACCATAATACTTCTTACATATTGAGCAGATACATCAAAAGCTTCTCTCTCTAAAGCATTTGTTGTATATTCAGGTGATGTAACAGGAGGATAATACCTAATCGCATTTAACAAACTCATTGACTTGCTATACACATGTGAATCTTTTGTATACTTAACTTCTGGCTGCGGTAGTTTTGACCATGGCGAAGCTTGATATATTTTATCTACTTTTTGGTTCAAAAATTCTTCTTCCGCAAGATTTTCTGGCTTTAAATGAGTCCATGCTTTTAAAATCTCTTTATCACCAACACCTTCGGTTTCTCTTAAAATTTGATGTTGTTTTGCATGCACACATTCATGTGCTATTTTTTGAATAATATATTTCCTATGTTCACTAGGTTTTACATCTTCTAATACTAATTTATCAAAACCTAGCTTGTTATTCTTAACAAAATCTTTACCAATATCCTCTGTTACAAATAATGGTAACTTCTCTTTCGGAGAAACTAAAGGAATCCTTTTATTCCCTTTTATGCCAACAATTTTCTTATCATAAGCCATTAAATCATAAAGATTCATCTCGATAAGATTATCTTTAAAACAAAAACCTCCGCCTTGTAACGATTTTGGGTCATAAACAAATTTTAATTCTGCGGGATTATCTATTTGAAAATCTTTATTTATTTTTTCATATACCTTGTTTATTGAACCATCTGGGAAAAGTTTATCAAACTTTGAACGAGCCACATTCTCAGCAGAAGGAGTAAAAGTATCTTGAGCAACCCCTCTAACTTGTGGAGTAGAAGTTTGAGTGGATTTAAACTTTATTGGATTAAATTTAATTATATTAAACCCTACATTATTCATACTTATATAAAACATTTTTTAAAATATTTTTGCTAGTCACATAAAAAAAGAGGTCGTTTTCACAACCTCTTTTTACATTTCTTTACTTTAGCTGATTTATTTTATCGCTGCTTTTATACGTCTTTCAACTTTTTCTTTACCTAATATCGCAAGAATTGCAGTCATATCAGCACCTCTTGTTCTACCTGTAACAGCAGCTCTTATCGCCCACATTGTAACTTTTGGCTTGATACCTCTTTCTTTAAAGTATCCACGAAAAGCTTCAAGTTTTTCATGTAAGTTTTCTTCTGTATATTCCCAATCTTTAGATTGTTCAAGATATGTTTTCAAAACTTCTTGAGAAGTTTCAGTATCAAGAACATCTGTTTGAACTTGAGGTTCAACTTCAACAGAATCACCAAAGAAATAAGAAACTGCATCTGTTATATCAGATAACAAGACTAATGGTTCTCTTGTAACTTCTAACATTCTTGTAAATTGTTCATCTGTCAATTGTGACAAATCATATTTTTCAAGATAAGGCATCAATCTTTGTTTTAATTCGTCCATTGATAACATTTTTATATAATGGCTATTCATCCATTTCAATTTGTCATATTCAAAGATTGAATTTGAAGAAGAAATTTCATTGATTCTGAAATCTTCAGCAATTTTTTCAACAGGTTTAATTTCTTCACCATCTGAAGGTGCCCAACCTAACAAAGCAACAAAGTTGATAAGTGCATCTGTTAAATAACCTTGTTTTACAAAATCACTAACTGCAGTTGCACCATGACGTTTTGAAAGTTTACTTCTATCCGGTGCAAGTATCATACCTAAGTGACCAAATTTAGGAACTTCTGCACCTAAAGCTTCGTAAATAAGTATTTGTTTATAAGTGTTTGAAATATGATCCTCACCTCTTATAACATGAGATATTTTCATTAACATATCATCAATAACTACTGCATAATTGTATGTAGGAGCTCCATTTGATTTTTGGATAACAAAATCACCAAGAAGGTTTGTATCCACATGAAGTTTACCTTTTACAATATCATCAAATTCTAAGATTGAAGAATCATGAAAAGCTTTTTGAGCCTTTGCAATATTAAATCTAATTGCAGGTTTTCTACCTTCTGCTCTTAATTTTGCTTTTTCTTCTTCTGTTAAATTTTCACATTTTTTTGAATAAACATAAGGTTTTTTATTTTTTGTAGCTTCTTCTTTTTCTGCTTCAAGTTCTTCTGGAGTACAGAAACATTCATAAGCAAAACCTGAATCCAAAAGTTTTTGAATATATTTTGGATAAATATCAAATCTTTCAGATTGTGTATATGGACCATAAGGTCCGCCAACATCTGGACCTTCGTCCCAATTTAAACCCAATGCTTTTAAACTATCAAAAATATTATCAATATATTCTTGACTTGTTCTTTCAGCATCTGTATCTTCTATTCTTAAAACGAATTTACCGTTATTTTTCTTTGCAAACAAATAATTAAATAATGCTGTTCTTGCAGTCCCGATATGCAAGTTGCCACTAGGTGACGGAGCAATTCTTACTCTTACTTCTTCCATTTTTATATCCTTTCACTACAAAAATAGTATTGCACAAAGGTATTACAAATTAAAGAGGAAGAAGAAATAATATTATATTTAATAATCTTAATTTTGAATTACCCTTTAAACATAAACACTCCAACAATCGCAAAAACAATTAACGCAAGGTTATAATGCAAGAAAGTTGGAACACAAGTATCCCATATATGATTATGTTGTCCATCAATATTCAAACCTGAAGTTGGTCCTAATGTTGTATCCGATGCCGGTGAACCTGCGTCACCAAGAGCAGCCGCAGCGGCTAACAATACAACAGTTTGAGGTATATTAAATCCCATTTTGCAACATATTGGTACAAAAACAACTGCAAGAATAGGAATTGTACCAAACGAAGTTCCAATACCTATAGTAATCAATAAACCTAACAACAACATAATTATAGCCGTTGCAATATGACTTGCAGGTAATATTGTTGTTGTATAACTAACAAGAGATTCTATTCCTCCCGTAGTTTTTAACACAGTTGCAAATCCCGACGCTACAAGCATAACAAAGGCTACATAACCCATAAGATATATACCCTCGTCCATCAGCTTGTCCATTTTAGAATGCTTTACAGCTCCCAAAGAAAATATTATACCCAACCCCATTAAAGCACCCAACGGCAAAGAATGAGTCCAAATTTGAACTCCAAAAGTCACAATAGCAGCAAGTATGGTTATATAATGATTTTTATTAAATTCTAATTTTTCAAGATGTTCTTCGGGTTTGTCAATTTGTTTATAAGTTCTTGGCTTACGATAAACAAAAAGGGCTATACACAAAGCTATAAGCATTCCTATTCCTAAAATCCATGTATATTGCCATATTGTTGACCTATCGACATACATTCCATTTTGCACCATATTATCTGCAATCAAATTATGAAAAATCAAACCAAACCCAGCAGGAATAGTTATGTATGGAGTTTTTAAACCAAAAGCAAGAATACAAGCAATTGCTCGTCTATCAACACACAAAAGATTCATCGTCGGTAATAATGCCGGTATTAATATTGGTATAAAAGCAATATGTATAGGTATAATATTTTG
>CAKUVB010000131.1 GCA_934693215.1 uncultured Candidatus Melainabacteria bacterium | reverse complement strand
GCGGTATCACCATGAGGGTGATATTTACCTAAAACTTCACCAACGATACGTGCACATTTCTTAAATGGTTTGTCAGGTGTCATACCTAACTCATTCATTGCGAATAAAATTCTTCTGTGAACAGGTTTTAAACCGTCACGAACATCAGGTAAAGCACGTCCTACAATTACACTCATCGCATAATCAATATAGCAACGTTTCATTTCTTCTCTAATATTAACCGGAACTATCTTTCCATCTTCAAAAATATTTTGTTGACTCAAAATCCTTCTCCTTCTTCCCCATTATTACATTATTTTAGCATAAACAAGAAAGGTGTAAAGTTTATAAAAGCCAACAATAAGAATTCTTAAGCATTATCTGATTTCTGTAAAAAGGTTTTATATAAATCAGGACGTCTATTTTTCGTTCGTTCTATTTGTTGTTCATACCTATATTTTTCTATTTCGGCATGATTACCATTAAGGAGAACTTCCGGGACATTAAACCCTCTATATTCTCTTGGGCGAGTATAATGAGGGTACTCTAATAAACCGTTTGAAAAACTATCATCTTCTGCAGATTCAATTTTTCCTAAAGTACCATCAACCTTGCGACTTACACTATCAATCAAACAAAGAGCCGGCAATTCACCGCCTGTCAAAACAAAATCTCCTATAGAAATTTCTTCCGGCTGAATTATATCTCTTATTCTTTCATCAAATCCTTCATAATGTCCGCATAATAAAATTAATTGCTCATATTGAGCCAACTCATTTACTTTTTTATCGTTTAAAGGTTGCCCTTGTGGTGAAAGCATTATAGTTTTTGTTTTTTCGGATTTTTGAACTGATTCATAAGCATCAACATAAGGCTGAGCCATCAAAACCATACCTGCACCACCACCATAAGGTGTATCATCAACTTTTTTATGTTTATCTTCGGTATAATCTCTTGGGTTTACTGTATTAATATATATAATTCGAGATTCTATCGCCCTACCTATTATACTTTGAGAGCAATAGTCCAATATCATATCCGGAAACAATGTGATAACATCAAATCTCATTCTAAAAGCCCCGGAATATTATCTATTTCCACAATTTTTTCTTTAATATTTACATTCAATACTATTGCTTTAACAAAAGGTACTAGAGAAACCTTTTTAGATTCTGTTTTTACAGACAAAAAATCACTCTGCCCGTTGTTAGAAACCCCAACAACCACACCAACTTTTTTATCATTAGCAAGAACATTCATTCCAACAAGTTCATCTATCAAAAACTCGTCTTCGTCAAGATTTTCCCTTATTGTTTGTTCTTCTACAAAAAGCAAACACCCTTTATAAACAACAATATCATTAACAGTATTTATATCTTCAAACTTTATTATCGCAAATTTATTATTAAATTTGATAGATGTAATATTTAATGGAATATATTCATCATTAAACAAAACATATACCATATCTAAAACCGTTAAAAAATCTTGTTGATTCTTTGAATAACCAACTTTAGCTTCACCTCGAACACCATGAAAATTTAAAATTTTACCAACAGAAATATATTTTTTATTCATCTTCTTTCTTTTTTGGCTTTCTTCCACGTTTTGGTTTTTCTGGAGCCGGTTCAGTAACTTCTTCAGTCGTTTTTTCTTCAACAGCTACATCTTCAGTTTTTTCAGCTTTTTTAGTAGTTTTACGAGTTGCACGTTTCTTTGGTTTTTCTTCTACAACTTCTTCTATCATTTCCTCAGTTTTTTCTTCAACTTTTTCTTCTGTTGGCTTTTCTTCCTGAGGCTCTACTTTTTCCTCAACTTCAGCTTTTGCAAGAGCTTTAGCAGCTTTTTCTTCAGCTTTCTTTTGAGGGTGTTTTGGAACTAAATAATCTGCAGGTTTATCAGGTCTTTCTTCATTCCATCTATCTAATCCCATTTGAGCTCTAATTAACTTAATAGCAACGTGAACTCTCCACTCATCAATTCTCAATTGAGCCGCAATAATTTTGTGGCAACCAATTGGTGGTAATGGCAATAATGGTTCATACAGACTCTTAACTGCAAGCATTTGGTCAGGAGTTACTGCCAATTTACGTTTTGGATAAGGTAATTTTGGCAACATTAATTTTTGTCTTACCAAATTTATACCAAAGAACACTTTTCTTGGTTCAATACCTAATTTTTCTCCAATTACCTCATGTGCATCAGGGTTAGGTAATGGCAACATAGTCTTGTAGAAAATTTCTATTTGTTCCAATTGCTCTTTACTAATTAATAATGGTTTTGCAACACGTTTTGGTCTGTTATTCATAGGACGACGTTGTTGCTGTGGTCTAGGCCTACGATTAGGCTGTTGTCTGTTATAGCCTCCACCTTGGTTATTGTATCCGCCTTGGTTGTATCCGCCACCACGATTGTTATCATAAGGTCTACGTTGTTGATATCCACCACCTTGATTATATCCGCCTTGACCTCTGTTGTTATCATATCTTCTGTTATTATTGTTTCCGTAATTATTTCTTGGTCTAGAATAATTGTTACGGTTATCATACTGTCTTTGTGGTCTATCTTCTGTTGAATAAGAGCTATAGCTTTGCAATCTTTGAGAGCCATCATTTGATGATGGACTTTCTGTTGTTGAAGAACTCTTATCTGCGTATAAGCAGTTTGGACATATTACACGTTTGGGGTTTTTAGTTTCAAACTCAGCACCACACTTAATGCATTTATTTACATACATAATACAAGCCTCTTAATACGGTCAAAAAAACATCTCCTTAAATCCAAGGATTATATGTTATATATTACTACTATACATGAATAATAGCAAGTATTTCAAAAAATTTCAACCCTAATATTAACATGTAGCTTAATTATATAGGTATTTTTGTTCTGTCTTTATCTTTACATAAATTTACAAATATAAATCGCCACCAAGAATTTTTCTTGCATCTTCTGTTGTTATAATATTTGCTTTTGTTGGTTTTGATAATTTTTCAGTAATAGGTTTTGACAAATCTGTATAAGTAATATCAATTAATTTGTCAAAAAATTCTTTTTTATCAACAGGAGTCGGTACAACATTTCTATTAGGATTCTTAGCTGAAATATCACTATCTATTACATAGACATTATCTTTATCCATCGAAGATAAAACTACTGCATGCCCACCATCTGGTGTTCTATATTCTGCTAGCACAATATTATTAGGATTATCTAATATTTTTTGAGTCTTTTCCTCATCAAGTTGTCCAACACTTGCAGTATCATTTGTTAAAATTACATTTGAAGCATATGTCCTATTAACTCTATTAGACTGCATTCCGGTTAATAGATGTAACGAATTATACGCATGTCCACCCTCTAGTGGCATATCTTCTTGTGTTGGAGGTATGTAATAATTGTACATATTTGTAACTCGTTTAGAAGATTTTTGTGCAGTTTCTGTTTTTAATTTTTCAACTGCCATTTCTATTGCTAAGACATCTCTATCTCCTGCCGAATAATAATAATTATGCTTATTTAAAGTACTATCTAACTGTTCTTTTGTAAACGTATATTGTTTCTTAGGTCCTTGTAGTGTCACCGTAACATTATTATCTTTATCTACAAAAAGAGATTTTTCTAGAATTTCTCTACCTTTTGGGTGTCTTTTTAATCCATTTATTGCTGATAATAACCAACAATCACCAATACTACCTTGAGTAAAATCATCTATTTTACCATCTGCTTTCTTTACAAGCATACGTTTACGTTCTATTTTTGGTCCAAATTCTTCAAACTGTTCACTGTCATTATGCCACACAAAATACTCTTTATCACTATTAATATCTTTATCGATAAAAATTGTATCTACATCTGTTTGAAAGAGATTATATTTATCAGCATAAAATTCTTTTTTACTAATTTCTTTTTGACCAGAATACAATGCTCTATAAGCTTTTCCGTTAGATAAAAAATTTCCATTAGGAGAAGTGTCTGTAACTTGAGATTTGCCCCAAGCTTGTTTTTCTTTATCCCATTTTAAATATTGTTCATTTTCTTTATCATAAAAAACGTCCAAATTAGAAATTGATGTTTTATCATATCCAAATACCTTTGCCATCTCATAAGAGATGTCACAAAGACGAGCATGAGTAGGACATAATGTTTTACCTTTTACATTTTCAATAAACATATTTCCTTTTTGATCTAAGTATGAACCTTTTTTTGTTTTAATAAACCCTGTCTTAAGTACAGAATCAACATTTTTGGCTTTATCGAAAATTTGTTTTTTATTATTCCAAATATAATACTTATTGTTCTTCTTATCAAAATATATATTTTCATTCGGAGTGCTAGTTAAATTCAACTTCATAGCATTTTTATCTTTTATATCTTTATGAAGATATATAGTTTCTACCTTCTCAACATCTATATCTGCTTTTGTTTCTATTGGTATAGATAATGATGCTAATGCTATAAGTGAAGACAACAAAATATTTCTAGTAGAATTATTATTTCGTTCTATTTTTTGTTGATTACTTCTACCTTTAAAACTTATATTTTTATATGTCGGGGTTGATATTTTATTAATTACAGAATTCATAACAGTTAAACTTCCTCTACTATAAGAATAGTCAATATAAAATATTGCATTATTTTCATAATTAATTAACAATTATTTACATTATTCAATATCTTTCAAAACGAAGAATTAAATTAATTCAATTTCAACTTGAAAAAATAAAAATTTAGTAATATAATTAACTCATCTGAAAATTAAATTTACGCAACTATGTAGGCTCGTGGCACTCTGCCGAGCGAAAATGATTAAGTATCATTTTCGGGAGAGGAAGGTAGCGCAGAAGCTACCACACAGGACTTACA
>CAKUVB010000130.1 GCA_934693215.1 uncultured Candidatus Melainabacteria bacterium | reverse complement strand
GCAGGTTTTACTCCACCAATCCTAGCCGCTTGAGCAAGGTTTACAGGACGTATTTTATTCAACATTTCTTTTGTTTCTGTTGAAATATGCTCCATTGACATATAGTCAATATTTTCTGGTATTTTAAATTTCTCTAACTTAGATGCTTGTTCAATTTGAATCTCTTGACGTTTCAAATAGCCATCATATTTTATTAAAACTTCAACTTCTTCATACACATCTTGACTCAAATTAAGCTCATTAGTTTCTGTATCAATTTCTTTTAACACTTTATATGTAATATTCGGACGTTTTAACAATTCAGCTAAACGCATTGTTCTATCTATATGCTCATCATATTTTGCTAAAATACTGTTCATTTCATCTGAATAAACAGCTCTCACATTAGCTAAACGAGTCATTTCAGATTTTATTGTTTCCTGCTTATCTAAGAATCGTTGATACTGAGCATCATCTACCAGACCTATTTTATGACCAACAGGAGTCAAACGTTCATCTGCATTATCCTGACGTAACAACAATCTGTATTCCGAACGAGAAGTTAACATTCTATAAGGTTCTTCAATGTCTTTTGTTACCAAGTCATCAATCAAGGTTCCAATGTATGAAGAACTTCTTGAAAGTTCTAACATCTCTGAACCATTTACATAATTGAACGCATTTATACCCGCAATTAAACCTTGTGCCGCAGCTTCTTCATACCCACTTGTACCATTTATTTGTCCTGCACAGAATAAGCCATCTACGACTTTAGACATTAATGAATGTTTTGTCTGAACTGCCGGAATATAATCATACTCAACAGCATAAGCAGGTTTTATTATATGAGCATTCTCTAAACCAGGTAAAGTATGCAACATTTTCACCTGAACATCTGCCGGCAAACTGGTTGAAAAACCTTGAATATATATTTCATAAGTTCCAAGTCCTTCAGGTTCAATAAAAATATGATGTGAAGGGTTATGAGAGAATCGTTTAACCTTATCTTCTATAGATGGACAATAACGAGGTCCAACTCCATGAATCAATCCTTGATACATAGGCGATTTATCTAGATTTGCACGAATAATCTCGTGAGTTTGCTCATTTGTTCTAGTCAAATAACAAGGAACTTGTTTTCGAACCGGTCTATTGGGCTTAAATGAATAAAAATGTAATTCATCATCTCCAGGTTGAATTAACATCTTTGAGTAATCAATTGTCCTTTTATCAACTCTTGCCGGAGTTCCTGTTTTTAATTTTTTGATATTTATGCCGAGCTTTTGTAAGGATTCAGAAAGACCTAAAGCCGGACGTTCACCCAATCTTCCAGCATCATAAGATTTTAACCCTACAAAAATTTTACCGTTTAAAGATGTACCTGTTGTCAAAATTATTGACTGACAAGAATATTCAATACCAAACTCATCAATAGCACCTGTAACTTTGCCATCTTTTGTTAATATTTCAGTTATACAAGTCTGCTTCAAGAAAATATTATCAGTTGATTCTATAATATCTCTCATATAACGCATGTATTCTGCTTTATCTGATTGTGCTCTCAAAGCTCTGACTGCTGGGCCTTTTGATGAATTCAATATTTTCATCTGTATATAAGTTGCATCAGCAACCTCACCCATTACCCCACCAAGAGCATCTATTTCACGAACCAAGGTTGATTTGGCAGGGCCACCAACTGCAGGGTTACATGGCATCAAAGCTATGTGTTCTATATTCAAGGTACATAACAAGACCTTCAACCCTAAACGAGCAGAAGATATTGCAGCCTCACAACCGGCATGACCTGCACCTACAACAATCACATCAAATTTGTTTTTTAAATAATCCATATAATAATTATAGTATAATAATAAAAAACGAGGTAGGATTATGTTAAAAAAATTTGGAATATTATTTTTTATTTTTTGTATAGGGTTAAGCTCTTTTGCCTACAATATTACAGAAATCAAATCTACACTATTTGCAAAAGATTGTATATACAAGCTTGAAACACAAGAGTTCAAAACTCTTATACAACAACATAAAAAAGATACAAACTATCTTGAAAACTATTATGCTACCCAATCTGGCTATAAATATTATAAAAATAACGATTTAAAAGGTTATTTTATACATAAACTTGACGTTTTATATATGTACTCGCTACAAGAACGAAACAACCCTCGCATAATTTATTACTACAATATATGGGGACAGTTACAAAACCTTGATTTTATTTACGGAGAATACCCTGGATACCCTTATTTTGCACGCAAATACAAACCAAACGGACAATTAATTAACACAATTTATTATCCCGAAAGCAATACTCAAATAATATTTGATAAAACAGGAAACAAATACAAAATAGAAAAAATAGAAAACGATTAATCCCAATCAGTTTTTTCTATAAATAAATTTACTGATTCCTTAAAATTCTCAGGAGTTCTTAGATTCTTCAATCCTACAACTTCTGCAGATTGAGACTTGAACAACTTATTATAAACACTTAACCCTACGTAAATCACTACAGACGATGTAGCAACCCCAAGCATTGCCATTAAAAACTTAAAAGCAATTCCTTTTTTTGATACTGGAGCTTTTGTAACGGCAGTAATATCATTATCTAAAACTTTGCTATTATCTGCATAAGAAGGAAGTTGTAATGGCATAAGAAATGCCATTACAAAAACCATACCTATTAAAAACTTTTTAAAATTATTCTTCATCTTCAGTCTTTTTCTTTGTTGTTTTGGTAGTTTTCTTTACTCTACCTTTACCTCTGTTTGGACGTCTACCTTTTTTAGGTGCATCTTCCACAGAAGGTTCAGAAACATTATCACTTATTTCTTCAGTTTTTTCAACAGTTTTTTCTTCAACTACCGGCTCTTCTTTTTTAGGAGTTACATCAGCATCTTTTTCAATAACCGGTGAAATTTCTGCATCTTTAGGTACAACCTCAGTCGCTAATTCTTTTTCGGCAGTTTCTTTTTCTACAACCTCTTTTATTTTATTTTTTGCATATTTAGAAGTTTTTCTACCGCCTTTTGTTTTCTTTTTAGAATCAGCTGCATTTTTCATATCCTCTTGAGCTGTAGTTGAAGGATTTGTAACCTCAACAGTCATTTCTGTTGTTGTTTCTTCAATTACTTCAACTTCTTCAACTTTTGGTTTATTGTCTTGTTTATTATTTTTATTATAACGACCATTACCATTGTTATTATTACCTGTTTTCTTAAAACCACTCAATGGTAATTTCATTTTTGCAGCTTTTGCTCTGTATTCACCATCTGCAGTAGCTGATGCATACTTGATATCTTCCATTATAAAGCCATTACCTTGACAATGTGGACATTTCTTCGCAAAGATTTCAGCTAAGGCTTGACCTTGACGGTGACGAGTTAATTCCACCAAACCTAAATCAGACAACTGACCAACTTGAGGTTTAGCTTTATCTGGTTCTAAAGCCAATTCCAATTCTTCCATCATAGCAAGTTTATCAACACGAGAAGTCATATCAATAAAATCAACAATTACCATACCGCCAATATTACGCAAACGTAATTGTCTTGCAATTTCATGAACAGCTTCTATATTGGTTTTCAAAATTGTTTCATCTTGAGTTGCAGAACTTACAAATTTACCACTGTTTACATCAATTACAGTCAATGCCTCTGTTGTTTGAATAAACAAATATCCACCTGACGGCATATTAACTTTTGTTTGTAATGCAGCTTTAATCTCTTTATGTATATCCATTGCAACTAATAAAGGTTCTGTGCCTTTATACAAAGTCACCTTGATATCTTTATTCATGTGCCATGTTTGAAGAAGGTTTTGTAAACGATTCATAGCAAATGCAGTATCTACAATAATTTCTTGAGTATCTTCTGTACAAGCTTCTCTTATAACTCTATATAACAAATCTTGATCACGATATAAAAGAGCTGGAGCAGTAACAGTTTCCGCAGAAGTTACTATACCATTCCATTTTTCTAACAAGATTTCTAAATCTTCTTGGATATCAGCTTCTGATTGCCCTTCAGCTTCTGTTCTTACGATAACACCTACTCCAACAGGTTTCAAAAGACTAACAATAGATTTTAATCTTGCTCGTTCTTTTACTGAAGATATTTTTCTACTTACGTTAATACCGGCTTCATTTGGCATTAATACTAAAAATCGACCAGGCAAGCTAATTTCTGTAGTAACTCTAGGTCCTTTATGTCCTGTAGGTTCTTTTACAACTTGAACTACTAATTTTTGTTTAGGAGCAAGCTTATCTTGTAATGCACCTTTTTTCATAACATCTTGAGCGTGCAAAAATCCCATTTTATCAGAGCCAACATTAACAAAAGCGGCATCAATACTTGGTAAAACATTTTCTACTTGGGCTAAATATACATCACCTAAAAGAATTTCACCTCTATTGATATAAAATTCTGAAACCTTGCCATTCTCAATAAGGGCAGCAATGTTATCACGTTCTGCAATAACGATTTTCTGACTCATAACTTCGTTTTTCATGTTAAATCCTTTATAAACTACAATTCGTGTAACTCTTTGTCAAAAAAGCGGGTACGCACAATTTCATAATCATACGTTTTGCCAATCAAATTCATAAAATCATCTATACGGACAGCTGGAATTTCGCTATTTTGACCGGTTCTCAATACTATGAATAAACTTTCATCATCAAATTTATATGAATAAATAGATGGTTTAATGTTTATTGTTTTTTGTAAACCTTTTTTGTTTTTCTTTGAAATAACAATTTCTTCAAGAGAAAAAACTTTGTCTGTATTATACTTTAATTTTTCAAATTTGTAAAGTTCTTTATCAATTGGAGTAACTTTGTATTCAGCCCAATAAACAGTCGTA
>CAKUVB010000129.1 GCA_934693215.1 uncultured Candidatus Melainabacteria bacterium | reverse complement strand
TCTGTACACGCAGCAGATGGGTATGCAAGAGTTTCTAAAAAAGTCGGAGTCGTTCTTGTAACTTCCGGCCCGGGGGCAACAAACACGATAACAGGAATTCTCAATGCTTATGCTGATAGAACACCACTTGTTGTTATTGCGGGACAATGTGAAGAATTAGGGTGCAACAATTTTCAAGAGGCTGATATGTCCTCAATTGCATCTACTTGTAGCAAAAAAACTTTTTATATAAACGATGAAAAAGATATCTATTCAACAATGCAACAAGCATTTAGTATAGCAACAACAGCTCCTTTAGGTCCAGTAGTTGTTTCCATAACAAGAAGTTTGTTAGCAAAATCTTTTGAACATTTACCTATTGTAAAAAATTTCGTACCGCAATTTAGTGTAGGTGCAAAACAATCAGAAATTATAAATATAATAAATACTTTAAAGAATGCTAAAAAACCTTCAATTTTAGTTGGTGGTGGAAGTTATGAATCAGTCTCTTTGATTAGAGATTTTGTACATTTATCTAATTTTCCAGTTATACATACTCTTATGGGTAAGGGGATTGTTGAAGATTTATCACTAGGTATGGTTGGGATAAACGGTTCAAATTTTGCGAACTCTATTATTGAAGATTCTGATGTAGTTTTAGTTTTGGGTGCAAAATTAGATTCTCGTGTAACGGGTGTAACAAATCGTTATCTTCCATCTGCAAAAATATTGAATATAAACCTTGAACCAAACTCATCTAAAAATATAGTTGCGTATCAAGAAATTATAGGTGACTTAAAAATAATTCTTCAACAAATTATTGAAAATGTTAAAACAAATAATATTTCTTTTAATTTGAAATATGATTGGATTGATAAAATTGATTCATTAAAACAAATGTATAAACAAGAAAACCATAGTTTTGTATCATCTGATGTGAATGGGCTTGTTACAGAAAAAGTTTTGAATATTATTCATAATCATACAAAAAAATATAATCCAATAGTAACAACTGATGTAGGTCAACATCAAATTTTGGCAAGCAAAATATTTGAGTCAAAAACTCCATATAATTTTGTAACATCAGGTGGTTTAGGTGCTATGGGATTTGGATTTCCTGCTGCGATTGGGGCATTTTTAGCAAAACCTAATTCTTTGATACTTAATATCACTGGAGATGGGTCTTTTCAGATGAATATGCAAGAATTGGGAACGTGTTTAGAATATAAAATTCCTGTTAAAATAATTGTTATGAATAATTCATCATTGGGGCTTGTAAAACAAGCACAGGCAAGATATTATTCTAATCGTTTTTATCAGTCTGATATGATAAACCCTGATTTTGTACAAATTGCACAGGCTTATGGCATAAGAGGAGTTTCAATAAATTCTTCTGAAGAACTTGAAAAAGCTTTGGACAAGTATATTTCAGCTGATTTTCCTGTTTTGTTTGATATTCATACTGTATCTACTGAACTTGTTTAGCCTTTTTGCGTTCTAAACTCTTTGGAGAGCGTACTAATAACATTAAAGGTAGTATTGAAAATGAAGCTATTGCAAACCATCTAAATGTGTCAATATATGCCCATAGATGAGATTGTTGAACTAACTGTTGATAAAGTTGAGCTTTTGCCATAAAAGTAGATGTCCCACCATCTGTCAAACCTGAAAAAGCCCCAGATAAGGCTTGAACTCGTTCTACAAAAACATTGTTTGTGTCGGTAAGTTTTCCAACCATCATGTGTTGGTGAATTTGTGCAAATCTGGATACACAAGTTGTTACAACGGAAGTACCAATAGCTGCCCCTATATTTTTTAACAAGTTTTGTAGTCCGCTGGCATTGGTTAACTGGTCGTTATGTAATGTACAACAAGATAAGTTAATAAGTGGCACGAGGGCAAGAATCATACCCATACCAAATAAGAAGTTTGGTAATGCAATATCAGATAATGATATTTGCAAATTAATTTCACCAAAAGCTAAACTACCTAAACCTAGAATAATTAACCCTGCGATAACTAAAGGTTTTTCACCCACAATCGGAGATAAAGTAGCATTGATAACTGTTGCAACCATACAACCTGCACCACGAGGAACCATTGATAACCCGCTTAAGAAAGAAGTATATCCCATCATTTGTTGTAACATAGAAGGTAACATGGCTGCAGACCCCATCATTGCACCCATAAGTACGATTTGAATAATTGTACCGAATAAATAGTTTTTATCTTTTAATATGCTTAAATTTACAAGTGCATTCTTTTTATTCAAAGCTTGCGATAATATAAAGAAGAAAAATCCAATCATTGATATTGCAAAAGTCCAGCATATCCAAGTTGCACCAAACCAATCAGCATCGTTACCTTTGTCTAAGAATATCTGAAAAGCAACAAGCCAAATAGTTAAGAAGAAGAAGCCGACATAATCCATTGTCACATTATCTTGTTTCCTTGCGTAAGGTGGTTCTTCCAATAAAGACGGAGCTATAGACAATACTAAAATCCCAAACGGTATATTGATATAATAAATAAATGGCCAAGACCAATTTTCAGTAATCCAACCTCCAATAGCAGGTCCGATAATCGGTGCAACGATTACACCAAGTCCGAACATCGCCATTGCTTGTGCACGTTGATTCTTAGGGAAACTTTCTAACATAATAGATTGAGTTAGTGGTAAAATCCCACCACCACCAAGACCTTGCAAGAATCTAGAAATAATCATCATTCCTATAGAGTTTGAGATACCACATAGGAAAGAAGATACTGTAAATATAAACAAGCACAGCATAAAAAAGTTGTTTCTACCAAGTTTTTTACAGCCAAAATCTACGGTTGGAATAATAATACCACTAGCGATTAAGTAGCTTGTAATAATCCAAGTTGATTCTGTATGGCTAACAGAAAAACTACCGGCCATATAAGGTAATGCAACGTTAGATATTGTTTCGTCTAACGCATACATAAATACTGCTATCATTAAAGGTGCAGCGATTAACCAAGGATTTTTACTAGGTTTCCATTCATCATCTTTTAAAACTTGAGCATTATCCATTATTTATTAGTCCTTATTAATTGAAAGAAATGTTTTCCATTTCTGTTATAGTTTTTCTAAATTTTCTTAACGAATCTCTGATTTTATTCATTTCTGCTTTAGGAAACATTTTATGAACTTTCTCAAAAACTTCTTGAGTTTTTATTCTTATTTCGTCATAAGTTTTTTTACCTAAATCTGTCATTACAGGGATTTTTACCATTCTTGATTTTTTTGTATCATAAAGTCTTGTTATTAACCCTTTTTCTTCAAGCGAATCTAGGAATTTACCTGTATGAGCTTTACCTTTAAGAATTGCATTGGCAAGTTCTATTTGGGACAAGTTTTGATTACAGTCTAATGTATCGAGAATCGTGAATTCTTCAACGGTTATGTTTTTGACATTTTTTTCAAACCATCTTTTGAATGTTTCGTGACAAACTCTAGATGACAATTCTATTTCATATCCAAGACTATCTATAAAATGCTCTTTAAATTCCATTTTTCCTCCAAAGAAAAAGTTAGTAGAAAATTCTACGAGTAGAATTTTCTACTAATGTATCAAAAAGGAATTTTTGTGTCAATTTATTTAAGGTTTGAAATTTATATTAACTTTTGTAAAGTGCTAAATATCAAGTATAGCTTGATTTAATAAATTTGTTTAACAATTTAGGCAATTCTAAAAACAAAAAATACTTTATATAAATACGGGAATTAAAAGTTATAAACAAAAGTGCTACTTATAAGTGGTCTATTTTGTATTGAAAAAATTTCTGAGAATTAAGATTATTGAGGATATAGGAGTAAGACAGATGGTAAACGGATTAAACGGATATTCAAATCAGGATATCATGTTACAAGAAGCAAGAAGAAAAGCTCTTGCCGCTCAACAAAATGGCTATGTTCAACAAACAAATGAATCAATAATGCCACAAAATCAACCTGCAAAATCAGATAATGTTGTAGGAAAAGATGATGGTAAAATCGGATTTTGGAAAGGTTTAAAATCTTTTGGCAAAGGTTTATTAAACTTTGCTGGAGGTCTAATTGGTTTTGATAAAAACGGCAATTGGAGTCCTGGTAGATTTTTGAAAAATGTTGCAATAGGTGCTGGAATTGCAGCTGTATGTGTATTGACTGCTGGTACAGCAGTTCCTGCTATAATTGCTGGTGCAGGTGTTATGAGTGCTGGTGCTGGTCTTGTAAAATCTCAATACCAATTCTGGACAGCTAAAACTGATGCTCAAGCAATCGCAGCGATGGAGGATACAGGTTCTAACACCGCAGGTTTAGGATTGTCATTAGTTGGTGCAAAGGCTACTATGAAACAGGTTCCAGGGGTTGATGCAGCTAAATATGACGGATTTATGGGTACTTTAAGAGCCAGTTGGGATTCTTCAACAATTGGTTTCTCAAAAGGTTTATCAGCTATCACAACTGGTTACAAGGCATATAGAGTTGGTGGATTCCAAGCTTTAAAAACTGTGGCTAGTGAAAATTGGACAGGTTTCCAAAATACAGTTGTTGCTAATTATAAAAATGCTACAAAAGTTCCTACAGTTGAAGAAAATCAAACTAATAGAGTTAAACAATATGATGATAGAATAACAGAATTACAAGAAAAAGTTAATACAACTAAAGATAATAAAGTAAAAGCTTCTTTAGATGAACAAATCAAAAAATTAAACGAAGAAAAGACTAATATTGAACAAGCATACAATGAGATTAGTTCTGAAACTACATTTGCAAATGCTCAAGGCAGAATAAATAAACTTCAAGATACTATCGCAGATTTAAAACGAAAAACAGAATCTTGTACAGATGCAAAAGTAAAAGCTTCAAATGAAAATTTGAGTGCTAGGTATGAAC
>CAKUVB010000128.1 GCA_934693215.1 uncultured Candidatus Melainabacteria bacterium | reverse complement strand
AGGTATTTCTATATGGGGATTTAAACACGCAATTGATGTTGTAGCTAAACCTCCTGAAGATAGTCATTCTAAATTTGGTGAAGTTTCATCTTTTCAAGCTTTAGCGACTGCACTTTCTGGAACTATCGGTATCGGTAGTATTGCAGGTGTAGCTATTTCTATTTCAATCGGTGGTCCAGGTGCTGCTTTTTGGATTTTTGCCGGAGCTTTGCTTGGTATGTCTATCAAGTTTGTTGAAGCAACTTTAGCAGTTAAATACAGAAAATTTAACCTTGATGGTTCAGTGTCAGGTGGTCCAATGCACTATATCGCACATGGGTTAACTAAGAAAAAAATGCGTTGGTTGGGACAACCTTTATCTGTGATTTTTGCAATTTTATGTATTGGTGGTGGTATCACTGGTGGTAATATGATTCAAATTAACCAAACCGCACACCAAATTGTATTCATAACAGGTGGTACGAATAGTTTCTTACATGGTTATACTTGGGTCGTTGGACTTGTAGCCGCTGTTCTTATCGGTTTAGTTATCGTTGGTGGTATTAAGAGTATAGCTAAAGTTACTACAATTCTTACTCCAACAATGTGTCTATTATACATTGTTTCAGGTTTGATTGTTATTGGTGCAAACTTTATGCATATTCCTCACGCAATAATGCTAATCTTGAGAGAGGCATTCCACCCAACTGCAGTTGCTGGTGGGGTGTTCGGAACGATTATTATTGGTTTAAGACGTTCTGTTCAGTCTAACGAGGCTGGTACCGGTGCTGCTGCAATTGTTTATGCAACTGCTCAAACTAAAGAACCTGTTTCTCAAGGTTTCGTAGCTCTTTTAGAAACGTTCTTAACCGGTGTACTTTGTTTATTTACATCTTTTGCGATTGTATTTTCCGGAGCTTGTACTCAAGCTACAAAAGAAATTTCAGGTATCGAGCTTGCATCAAATGCGTTTGAATCAGTAATTTCTTTCTTCCCGATAATATTATCAATAATCGCAGTATTGTTTGCGTTGTCTACACTAATATCTTGGGCATATTACGGTCAAAAAGCTTGGACGTTCTTGTTAGGTGAAGGTAAAAAACGTGTATTAGCTTTTAACTTGATTTATTGTTTATTTATTATTATCGGTTCTGCAATGAATGTTCGTTCTGTAATTGAAATTACTGATGCAATGATGATGGCAATGTCTATTCCTAATATCATTACATTATATATTCTTGCTCCTGATATTATGAGAGATTTGAAAGATTATTGTCATAAGCATGATTTAAAAGTTGGTAAGTTTTTTATCAAGTAATATATAATTATTTTTAATATTTAATTAGATAAAGACAGGTTTAACCTGTCTTTATTTGTTATAATTTTAAGAGTCTTATTTATTGCAAAATAAAAATCGTTATGCTAAACTTGTAACGAAATGTTACGTGAATAAGTGAAAGAGTGTTTATATGAGCGAAAGTACACACTGGCTAGTAACAAAAGTCCTTGCCGGACATAGCATTGCCTTCAATATGGATACCTTGCTTACAATGTGGTTGGCAATGGGATTATTGATTATTTTTGCGATTTTGATAATCAGAAATGCATCTGTTATACCTACAAAACTCCAATACATAGGAGAGAGTATAATTAATTATTTCTCTGCAATTACAAGTGGAGGAATGGGTGAAGAAGAAGCTAAAAAGCACAACCCTCTCATACTTACGTTGTTTATGTTTATCTTAACTGCAAACTTGATTGGACAAATTCCTCTAAGAATTATTCATTTAAAAGCGGGAGAGTTAGCATCTCCTGATAATGATATAAATATGACTGCAGCAATGGCTATAGTTGTATCAATATATTATATTTATTACGGAATCAAAAAACATGGGGCTATGAAATTCTTTTTCCATGGTTGGTCAATTGGTGGAGTTATGACAACATTAATTGACGGTCTAGAATTATTCGTGCGTCCATTTTCTTTGGCACTCCGACTTTTTGCTAATATTTTAGCTGGTGAAATTATGGTTATGACTTTTTTAGGAATGTTAGCATACTTTTTACCACTTCCATTTATGTTATTTGAATTATTTGTTGCATTGATTCAGGCACTTGTATTTGCTTTGTTGTCAACAACATATATTACAATGGCGGTAAACGAAGAAGAATAAAAATAGCTTTATATTATAAATAAGAAACTAAGAAAGAGATTTCTTAATTACTATAACAAAAGGAGAAAATTATGGCAGTAGAACAATTAGCAACATCATTCAACGCAGCACAATTAGGTGCAGGTCTTGCTGCATTAGGCGTATTTGGTGGTGGTATTGGTATTGGTATTGCAACTAAAGGTGTTTTAGATGCTGTTGCAAGACAACCTGAAATCAAGGGTGAAGCTTTCAAAAACTTCATTATCGGTGCCGGTTTAGCAGAAGCAACTTCAATCTATGCGTTATTCATCGCTTTATTGTTAGTATTTGCTAAGTAATAAAATTATTAATAGAGGGACATAAGTCCCTCTATATTTCAAACAAAAGGAAAGAAAATGTTAGAATTTAATGCAACTTTTTTCATAGCAATGTTTAGTTTTGTAGTATTTATGATTATTATGAATGCTATTTTATATAAACCTCTTGAAAGAATTGTTAAAGAAAGACAAGATTTAATAGACAAAAATCATCAAAAAGCTCAAACAGCTAAAGAAAAATATGATGTTCTTAAACAATGGCAAGAATCAACTATGATGAAGGCTCAAAAAGAGGCAAGCAAAACATATCAAAAAATTCTAAATGAATACAAAACTCAAAAAGAAACAATGTTAGAATTTAACAAAAATCTTTCTAAAAAAGAAATTGAAGTTGCATCAGCAGAGCTTGATGGACAAGTGATAGAAGCAAGATATGAATTGAAACCTGAAGTTAAGACTCTTGCAAATATAATTTCATCAAAAGTTTTAGGATACGAAACAAATATTTCTTAGGTTTAAGAACGAGGCATTAATGGAAAATTTAATTGAAATATGGAAACAAATATGTGAATCAAACCTTTTCAACTTTGTAGTAATGGTTTTATTACTGGCATGGCTTGTTAAGAAGTTCGATTTAGGAGCAAAAATAGAAGCTGGAAGAAAAAAAATTGAATCTAATATTGCCGAATCAGAAACTGTAAAAGAAGAAAATCTAAAAAAATTATACGAAGTGCAAGAAGCCTCTACTAAAATTGATGAAGAAATGCTAAAAGTATTTAGCTCAGCTGAAGAAAAAGCAAGATTTGTTGGTGAAAAACTTCTTGAAGAAGGTAAAATTCAAGCAGAATCTATAAAAGAAAATTCTAAAAAAACGATTGATACAAATATCAAAACTGTTAAAAATGAAATTATAAAAGAAACTGCTCAAGAGGCAATGAAGCTTGCAGAACAACATATTAAATCAACACTTGAAAGTGATCCGAATTTGCATCAAAAATTTATTTGGGAAAGCATTGATGCAATAGACGGAATCGGAGTAATATAATGAAAAACGCAGAATTAGTGGAATTTCAAACCGTAGCAAAAAGATATGCACAAGCATTAAGTGAGTTGTGCGAATCTCATTTTGTTGAAAGAAAAGAGATTTTAAAAGATTTAAACAACATTATAGAGGCTATTGATTCTTCATCTGATTTGGTTAATTTGATAAAAACACCTGAAATTTCAAAATCAGAAAAACAAAATGTAGTAACCAAAATATTTGATGGCAAAATTAATAAAGTAACTTTAAATTTTTTGATGTATTTATTGGAAAAAGATAGATTTAATATTATCAAGTCTATTCAATCTGAGTTTCAAGCATCAATAGATAAAGAGTATAATCTTGTACATATTGAAATTGTTTCTGCAATCAATTTAGATGACAAAATGAAACAAACAATAAAAGATAGGTTATCAGGTAAGCTTCAAAAAGATTTGACAATAGATTGGTCAGTTAATCCTGATATTATTGCTGGGCTTGTGTTTATAGTAGGAGATAGTATTGTAGATACAAGTATCAAATCAAAATTACAAATGATAGGTAGAAATATAATTAAATAAAAGAGGAAAAACTATGGCAGTTATTAATCCTGATGAAATTAGTTCGATTATTAAAGAAAATATTGAGAACTATGAATCAAAAACAGAAATATCAAATGTCGGCAGTGTCCTGGAAGTTGGTGACGGTATTGCCAGAATTTACGGTTTGAGAAACGTTATGTCAAACGAACTTGTAGAGTTTGAGGACGGAAAAGGTACACTTGGTATCACATTAAACCTTGAAGAAGACAATGTTGGGGTTGTTATTCTTGGTGAATATACTCAAATCAAAGAAGGAATGACTGTAAAAACAACAGGAAGAATCGCATCTGTTCCTGTAGGTGATAGTCTAATCGGTCGTATCATTAACCCAACAGGGAAACCAATTGACGGAAAAGGTGATATATCTTATGAAAAAACAAGACCTGTAGAAAGAATTGCTCCGGGTATTGTTGCTAGAAAATCTGTACATGAACCATTACAAACAGGTTTAACGGCTATTGATGCTCTTACTCCTATCGGACGTGGTCAACGTGAACTTATTATTGGTGACAGACAGACAGGTAAAACTGCTATTGCAATTGATACAATCATTAACCAAAAAGGACAAGATGTAATTTGTATTTATGTTGCAATTGGTCAAAAAGCTTCAACTGTTGCTCAATTGGCAAAGACTTTGGAAAAACATGGTGCAATGGATTATTCAATCATTGTATCAGCTACGGCAAATGAACCTGCTCCATTGCAATATATTGCTCCATTTGCAGGTGTTGCAATTGCAGAAGAATTTATGGAACAAGGCAAGCACGTTCTTATAGTTTATGATGATTTGACTAAACACGCTCAGGCTTATC
>CAKUVB010000127.1 GCA_934693215.1 uncultured Candidatus Melainabacteria bacterium | reverse complement strand
ACCAAATTTAGAATGACTATCTTCAGGAGGTTTAGCTACAACATCAATTGCGTGTTTAAATCCCCATATAGAAATAACTTTGTAATAAATTGTAAAGAATATTCCTGCAATTAATATCCAAAATATAATTAGTGGAACTTGTGAGCCACAAATATGAATCGGATAAAAAATAAGACCCGCTATTTTATCAGAAATAGGAGCAATTTTTTCGTCCATAATTTTATCAATATTCATAGCAGAAGCCTGTTGAATATTGAACATCAACATTGATAGTAATAATAATAGTTTCTTCATCTTCCAACCTTTATACTGTATAACTCTCTAATTATACCAAAAACATGCGAAACACAAAAAATCAGTATGATTTTAGTAATTGATAATTAACAAATAGAACCATCACTACAAACACTAGCGAAGTAATCTCATTAAAAACAAACATTATAAAATAAAGAATAAAAAACAACAGACGGCAAAATAACCGTCTGTTGCATAAAAATATTTTATAATTGCTTATCGTAAGCTAATTGATATACTTCTTGCTTTTTGAGTATAAGCAATTTTATCTTCTCTTGATAACCAGCCCAAACCCATTTCAGCAAAATTACCGTTTAAATCTAAATCTTTTTTTAATTTGTTCATTGAAACTTCGCCTTTTTCAGCTAAGTAGTTGTAAATTTGACCTGCAGCATTAATAATTTCTTGTTGCATGTCCATAGCTTGTGTTTTTGATGTTGATTTTTTTAACAACATAATTCCTTCTCCTTACATCTTTTTTAAAAGTTCCATATAATTTATATAGTATAATTATACTAGTAAAAGATTTGGTTTTTTGCAAGTGTTATGAGGGATTTTTAACAATATGTTAATCAAAGGAGATGTTAAATCAGAAAAATTTGATATATTGGTAAAAAAATACGCTGAATTAATAAATTCAGGAGTATCAACTTATTCTGTTTTGGTTGTTTTACAAACTCCTAGCGATAAAAACAGGTTTATTAATTCTGCACTAAAATTGATAACTATTCCGGCTATTGAGAAATTAAATATTCATACTTTTCATGGCTTGATATATAACACGATTGCTGACAATTGGAATGTTCTTGAAAATCTTGTTCCCGCAAAAAAACATTTTATTTTACCAAATCTTGTTGGACTAGAAGTTTCGCAATTAATATTAAAGGATATTTTAAAAAAAACAGATGTAAAAGGTTATAATTCTAAAAAATCCCTCTTACACCAAATTTTTAGGAGATATTCATTAATTCTTCAAAACAATCTTACAGAAGATGAAATTCAAGAAAAATCAGAACTCCTAAAAGAATCTTTTGGAGAAGATGCACATAGAATTATCAAATCTTTAATGGCTCATACTCTTTCGTATCGAAGTTTTGATTATCTTAGACAAATGCCATTGTTCAAATATATCTATCAAAACACTGATTATTTCAATTCTATTGATTACTTAATTATTGATGATGCTGATGAAATGACACCTGCGGGATATGAATTTCTTAAAACATTGGATTTGAAGGATTTTTATATAGGGTTTGATTCTCCTGGAAATTCACGTGCCGGATATTTGTCAGCCGATACTCAGTTTGAAACAAATTTATATAAAATCTTCAAAGAATTGCCCCAAACGTTAAACTCAAATGCAAATCAAGATGCTTTACTTTTATATAAAAACATAAAATTAGATGAGAAAAATATTCTTCAAAACCTTAATTACACATCATATTCTAAACGTGCAGATATGATAGATGCTTGTTGTAAAAAAATAAAAAGTTTAATTAAATCTGGAACAAAACCTTGTGACATCACGATTGTTTCACCAATCGTTGATGATATTTTAAAATTTTCTATTACACAAAAACTATCAAATTATAATCTAAAATTCATATCAGGTAGCGAAAAACTTTTAGATGATACCTTCATAAAATCTATCATTAATATAATAAAAATGGGTACAAGCCTACCTATTAACGAATTTGATAAAAGAGGTATTTTTTCAGATTTTTTAAATATTCCTATTAAAAATATGAAGGTTTTATGTGGTGAGTACAAAGAAAAATATGATAAATTCCTAACAGTCCTTGAATATCTAAAACAAGATGAATCATTACTTTCTGAGAAAATTTTTTATGTATATGAAACTCTTGTTGATTATATTCCACCTGAGAGAATACGCAAATTTAACTTCTTTTTAAAACAAATACAAGATTTCGAAAAAGTTTTTTCTTATTCCAGAACGGAAGATATTATTATCCAGCTAGAAAATTCTATTATTTCTGAACAACCGTATTCAGTTATAAACGTTGAAGAAAACGATTTACTAATTTCTACACCACAAAAAGTTATTGATAACAAAATTGTTTCTAAATACCAAATATGGCTTGATGTGTCATCTAATCTTTGGACAAAATCAGATATAGGGCCATTGTACAACTCTTGGGTGTTCCAAAAATGTTGGCAAAAAAAAGAATACACAATTGAAGATGATATCAATTTGGCAAAAGATAAAACTGCAAAAATAATGCGAAAATTAAACCTTTGTACAGACTATGTCTATGCATTATCTTCAATTTTTGATTCACAAGGTGTTGAAAATTTTGGTGGTATAGAAACATATCTTATATGCGAAGAGCCTAGCGAAGCTCCTTCAACACCGTTTCATATTATTCCACGAGATGACCAAAAACCTGTACTTGAATATAAACGTGGGAAAATGGCAATTTCTGCAGTCCCCGGAGCCGGTAAAACTACTATTCTTTTAGCACTAATCTTAAAACTTATGGAGAATAAAGTTCACCCTGAAAATATATATGTATTAACGTATATGGAATCAGCAGCGAGAAATTTTAAAGACAGAATAAAAAATATTAACCCTGAGAATACAAAACTCCCTAATATTACAACGATTCATGGACTTGCGTTAAGAATACTAAAAGAAAATTCTAACTACGAACGGCTTGGACTAGACCCTGAATTTGATATTTGTGATGACTCACTAAAAATGAAAATTATTGGTGCAATATCAGGTACTATTGATAAAAACGACGTTGACGATTTTACAAGAGCAATTTCCGTTCTTAAACTATCTGGTGGTGTACCAAAAGATATTAATATGAAAGATATTCACCCGAAAGTAAGACGTTTCATTAGATTTTATCAGGATTATCAAACAAAACTTGGAGAAAATAATTTGATAGATTATGATGACATTCTTGTTTCTGCTGTCAAATTATTAGAAGAAAATCCTGATATATTGAATTATTATCAAAATGTTTGTCAATTTATTATTGAAGATGAGGCACAAGATTCTTCTGAAATTCAACAAAAATTGCTAAATTTATTATCAGGCAAATATCAAAATATAATTAGATGTGGTGATATAAATCAAGCCATTACAACAACATTTACTAATGCTGATGTCGAAGGATTTTATAAATTTATTAACAATTCTGATAAAGTTATGATGAATCGTTCACAAAGATGTACAGAAGATGTTTGGAGATTAGCGAACAAACTCGTTAATTATGGTGGCAAATCTTTTTATAATATGATGATGCAAGACGTTGATGACAAAAATCCTGTTGAAAAAAATGCAGTTATTAATGAAATTTTTGAAACCGGACAAGAAGAAAAGAATTTTATTTTATCAGAGATAAAAAAACTTTTAACTAAAAAACCAAATGCAACTGTTGGAATTTTGTTAAGGAACAATTTTCAGGTTTCGGAATGGGAAAGTTTTATCAATAATGCCGGGTTCAAAGTTATTACAAGAAGTGAATCATTAGGCAAGAAGGCCATTTTCAAGACAATATTTGCAATATTAAAAGCGATAGAAAATCCATTCAGTAACGGAAATTTAGCAGATACATATCAAGTTTTATATGAACAAGGATTTTATAAAAAGAATTTTTCTTGCAAAATAGAAAATTGTGAAACAGATTTTATAACGATTAATCCTGATGATGCAGGCGAATTATCACAGTTTCTTTGGGATATAAATTATTGGTTATTCAATTCCACTATTCCAATACAAGAATTAGTTTCAAAAATTGGTTTGTATTATTATAATACGGATTTAGAGATTTCTAATGTTTATCTTATTTCAACACTTGTTGCAAGATTGAACGTAAAAAATGATTTATCATTATTAATCCAAAAACTTGGTGAATTAGCTAAAAAACCTTCATTAAGTGGGTTCAAATTCTTTGCAGAAGAAGATTCAGCATTAGAACAAACCGGTACTATCCAAATTATGACAATGCACAAATCAAAAGGAGATGAGTTTGATTATGTATTTATTCCTGAACTAACAGAAAAGAATTTATCATTAGATATTGAAAAAATGAAGCTAAAATCTTCTTCTTTGTTTATGGAAAACGTAAAAGCTATTAATCCAAATTATCAAAAAAAATCTGAACTTGAACTAAAAGAATTTAATATCGCAGAGAATTTCAGATTGTTATATGTTGCAATAACCCGAGCAAAACGCAGATTGTATATTACAGTGTCACAAAAATCAAAATATTTTAATAAAATGCAAGATAATGACATTAGTATTATTTTTGAAAATTTGTTGGGTTAAAGTACTCTTGCCAAGAGGTAAAAATATGTTATAATAAAATTGCAGGGTGGTAGTTTCCTAAGCTACCAATAGCCCATTAGAGATTGAAGTAGTACCTATCTATTATGGTAGGTACTATTTTTTACAAAATCAAGAAAAAACGAGGATTGAAGTTAATCAATCCTCGTTATCTGTATTATAAACTTGAAAATTCAAATTATAATTTTTCAGCAACCATTAATGTAGTTTCAGCTAATCTTGTAGAATAACCACATTCGTTATCATACCAAGAAATAACTTTAACCATGTTGTCGCCCATAACTCTTGTTA
>CAKUVB010000126.1 GCA_934693215.1 uncultured Candidatus Melainabacteria bacterium | reverse complement strand
CAACAAACCCACCTGTAATTGGTAAACCAATAAAAGATAATATACATATTCCAAAACAAGTCGCAAATATTGGATTTTTGTAAAAATACCCACGAAAACAATTATGTTTATTAACCAAGTTTGAATGTTCTAATGCCATGATTCCAGAAAAAGCTCCAATGTTCATAAATATATAAACAAGCCAATAAAAAAACATTGCAGATAAAGATATCCTAGAATAAAGAGCTAAAGCAACAAGCATATAAGATATGTTTAAGTATGAGCTGCAAGCCATTAAAACTTTTAGATTTGAAGATTTTAATCCATAGCAACAACCGTATAATCCACTAAACAAAGCAAATAATATTAGAATAAAAGATGTTTCAAAAGATATTAACATTCCAAGAATTTTTAATAAAGCTGAAAATATTGCAAGCTTAGGTACAACTGAAATGAATGTAACAATTTTAGTATCTATATTTTTATAAATATCAACAACCCAATTCCCTAAAGGAAATATCCCTAATTTGAATAAAAGACCTGTTAGTATCAAAAAATACGGAATAATATATGTTGAAAAGGAATAGTTTTGAGATGAAATAAGGTAAGTATAAATTTCTTGAAAACTTAAACTTCCTGTCAAACCATATAAAAAGGCGATGCCTAACAGTAAGAAAAAAGATGAACAACAAGAAAAGATTAAATATTTCATCGTTTCAGGAAAAGATATTCTTGTTTTTTCAATTGATAATAAAAAGAAAGTACATATACTAAAGATTTCAATATTTACATATAATGATAAAAAGTTTTGTGCGGAGTTTATTTGCATTAAGAATATAATTGCAAACAAATAAATAAAATTAAAATATTTAATATTTTTTATAGTTCTGCGTTTTGAACTTAGACAATATATTATTCCTGAGGACAAGCAAATAAGAATTTTAAACATGTGTATATAAAAATCATTTGGGTAAAATGAAATTGAGAAAAGTGAAATTAGCCCCAAACAAAGAAATATTATTGTAAGACTTTTACTAAATCTTTGAGAAAGACTTTGAACAAATATTCCAATTAACAATATTAGCTCTGGAACATAATTCATAATATTATTTAAATAAATAGACATATCAAACCTCAAATTAAGAAAGAAAATTAACAATGATAAATGGGAAGCAACCTAATATAATTGCAATGAAACAAATTGTCCCAAGAACAGTAAACTCATGGATTGCAACATCTTGAACCTTATTATATTTTTCTGGCAATAATCCCATAAACACTTCGTGTATAAGCTTTAGAATATATAATGCCGTTAAAATTAATACACAAAACGCAAGAACTCCAAAGAGTTTAATTATAATCACAGAAGAACTTATTGCACCGTATATTGTTAAAAATTCACCAATAAAACCTGATAAAAACGGAATCCCCATACTACCCAAAAATATTATCAAAGAAAGTCCATAAAGTTTTGGAGCTACACAAGCTATACCAGACAAGCGATTTATACTACCTGTTCCAAATTTTTGTTTGATTATTCCGACAATGGCAAACATGCCTGCAGCAAGAAAACCATGTGATAAGGTATGAAAAACTGACCCGATATATCCTGTAGGTGTTAATGATGCTAGCCCTAATAGAATAATCCCCATTTGAGAAATGCTTGAATATGCAACGATTCGTTTTATATTTGTTTGACTATAGGCAAGAGTAGCTCCATATATAATATTGACGATTGCTAATAGTCCCAAAATTGGTGAAATAAAAGTAAAGCCTAAAGGTACGACACCTACATTAAAACGAATTATGCCATATATCCCCAATTTTAATAATATACCTGCAAGAATCATACTAATAGGTGTAGTTGAATTTGTATGAGTATCTGCAAGCCAACGATGTAATGGTACTATAGGAATTTTTACTCCAAATCCAATTAGTAGTAAAATAGTTATTAATATTTGAAGAATAGGATTAACATTATTCATATTTAATTGTGATATATCAGTATTCATAACTCCTGACATAGCAAAGTTTGTATAGTATATAAATAAAAATCCTAATAGTAAAAATAAACTGCCACCAAATGTATATAATACAAATTTTAAGCCGGCTTGTTTTGATTTTTTATTTCCCCATAAGCTTATTAAGAAATACATTGGAATTAATTCTAACTCCCACAAAACAAAAAATATAAATATATCTTTTACTGTGAAAATTGCTAATAATATTGTTTCTAAAATGAATAATAACGAATAAAAAAGCTTATGATGATGTTTTATAAAAAGGTTTGAAATCGTTATGGCTAAATAAAATAATATTGTTGTCAAAATAATCATTAATACAGATAAAGTATCAAGACCAAATTTTAGGTTAATACCAATAATGTTAAAAGTGTCGTTAAAAAATGAAAAATCACATACTGTTTTACAAAGATTATTATTGTTTGGAGAGTATAAAAAATATCCAAATACAGAAATAACAACCTCAATTAATGAAAATATTGATACAGTTTTCCTTATAGTAATAGGATTTTTTAATACAGGCAAAATTATTAATCCGGCAATAATTAAAGGTAAAAAAATCAATATTGGTAAATAAAAAGAATAAAACATGGCTTATACTCCAAAAGCATTTAAAATGCTCATATATACAAAAACGAAAACTAACATTATGATTAATAAAATCCAAATCCCATAAGAAATATAGAATTGTACATTATTGGTTTGTAATTTATGTTCAAAATTTGAACAATATAAGAAAATTGATTTTATCAAATATTCAATTCCACCTATAATATAGGTATCAAACAATCGTACTAAATTTGCAAAAATGCGATAAATATATGTTTCGCCCCAATAATATATTTTGTTTATATAAAATCCATTATAGAAAATTTTGTTCATTATTTTAAAATAAGGTAGTCTTAAATTTTTATAATAAAGAACAGCAACTAAACAAAGGGTTAATAAGTTTAGAAGGTATAAATAACATAATCGACCCGCAGGGATTATAAAAGTTCCGCCTATTATTATAAAAGTAAGCAATATAAAACTTATGGTTAAAGCTTTATTGGGCTCAATTTGTTTGTAATGAGTATTAGCTTGACCTTTACCTTCAAAAACAATAAAATACAAACGAAAAATATAAAAAGTTGTTAGAATTCCGATTATTCCGAATATCAATTTAAAATAAAAAGGTTGAAAGACTTCTGTTAATAAACATTTTGAATTAAAACCACAAAAACCTAATCCTGATAAAGCTAATGCTGATATTATAAAGCATAATGCCGTATAAGGAAGTTCTTGTCTTAAATTGCCCATAAACATTATGTTTTTACTACCTGAAATTTTTATTGTGTTTCCTGCACATAAAAATAAAAGGACTTTTATAAATGCATGTGAAATTAAATATATAACACCAGCTATAGGATTATAATATCCAATAGACACAAATACTAAACCAAGTTGTGCTGATGTTGAATATGCTAAAACTTTTTTTATATTAGTTTGTACACAAGCACTTATAGACGTAATAATAGCAGTAATAAACCCTATAGCAATTATTAATTTTATACAAAGCATATCAGAGGTGATTATTGGCAAAATTCTTAGTAATAAAAACACTCCTGCCATTACAAGTGTTGATGAATGAATTAATGCACTCACAGGAGTCGGCGCACTCATAGCATTTATTAACCAAGAATTGAATGGAAATTGTGCTGATTTTACAAATGTTGCAAGTATAAGTGTAATTGCTAAAAAAGAATACATCTGTGGTGTTGTAGATGCTAATAATGTTGATGTTATTAAACTAATCTCAGAAAAAGGTAGTGAAGTAAGAGAAGAGTTTCCTGTAAAAGAAACAACGAAATTTGAAATAATTACAAAACCTAAAAAGAATGCAATATCCCCAATAATATTTATTAAAAACACTATCTTAGAATCTATTGATACAACGGTTTTATTGTACCAATACCCTATTAAAAGATAACTCAATACACTTATTAATTCCCAACATACAAACATTTGGAATAGGTTTGGACTAAAGATAAAAGTCAACATTGTAACTAAAAATATATTAAGCAAAGAGTAATAACGAGAATAACTTTTTTCTTTCTTCATATAAAATGATGAATACAAGTACACTATAAATGTAATTAAACATATAATAATCCCAATTAGTGAATTTAGAATGTCTAAATATATTCCTAAGTTAAAATTAATGTTGTTAATAGATATAAAACTAAAGCTTAATTCTATCGGTTTTGAATTGTAAGAATAATAAAGTCCCATTACAGAAAATATCAATGGAAATAATACAGAAATACAAGAAGTAATTACAACTTGTTTTTTGTGCATTATAATTCCTGAGAAACGTGTTGCCATAATAAGTATAGAGCACCATAAAGGAATAAGAACTATCCAAGTTAAATTTTCTAACATTCTTTGGTATCCTTATATTTGTTATAAACTTTAAAAACATCGACCGTACCGAAAGCTTTGTATATTAAATAAGACATATAAAGTCCTATAGCCATAATTATTCCAGACAGGCATGTTGTAAAAAGCACAACAGTATATCCAATATAAGATGGTTCAAACTTATAACTTGCAAATGAAATAAATAGCAAGTTTATAGCATTGATTAAAAATTCCATAGAAATCAAGATTTTGATAAAATTTCTTGATAGAAGAACACCACATAATCCAAAAAAGAATAATAAAATGCTGAGTATTTGATAATGATATGTTGTTATACATTGAAATATATTACTTTTCATAATAACATAACCCCGTTACTGTAATAATTAAACATATTCCAAATTCTATTAATGTAAATGAATAGTTGCTTAAAAGACTTTGTGCAATAGATTCAATATTGGAATATTGATTGATATGCATGCTACAAATCATAACTAAATCAAAGAATTGATTATTTAAACTTACAAATTCTACTAATATGAAT